>NZ_JBBYGR010000048.1:0-43858 GCF_038405005.1 Xanthomonas sp. JL1
TCGCACACCGCTTCATCGGACAGGTCGTAGGCGTGCTTGAGGTAAAGCAGCCCGGCGATCAGACGCATCGGCAATGCGGGTCGACCGCCTGTGCTGGTGGTGGCCGGCAACTGCGGCGACAGCGCCTGTTCCAACGCACTCCACGGCAGCCGATGGCTCAGCTGGACCAGCGGATGGCGCACGTCGATCTGGTTCTCCAGGCGCGAACGACACAGCTCATCGGCAGGCAACTGCTCGGCAGCAGGACGGCGTGTCCGCATGGGCGAAAACTGCCAGAAACCAGGACGTAGCGTAACGAACACTGGCAATTCCAGCACACCGAAAACGCAGATGAAGCCTTGCAATGGATGTGGTCTGGGGGTTTTTCAGGGGCGACCAAATAAGCTCCACTGCGCCGATGAAATACCGGCCTTGGCTGCGGTATGGTCCGGATCGGCGTACTGCTGCTTTTCGGCCAGCGCTCGGATGACGTAGGTCAGTTGTCCGAAAGTCAGCTCGTGGATCTGGGTTTGGTAGCCCGGCATGATGACATCGCATGGTCGCCAGACGACGGCACTGGCGTGAAAAGAACGCGCACTGGTACAGCCGGAACCGACCGTCAAGCGCAAGAGTTGCGTGTGGCCCGTGCATGCTACGGCAAAACGATGCCCACGCTCGCTTGCACACTGCCGTGCGTGCGCGGCTTTCAGTGAGCATTTCAGCAGCAACGATGCAAAGTCGTTGGCGTAGGCAACAAGCAGTTCTCGCGGATGATGGTCATCGACGCTTTGCTGCCGAGGCGATATCGAAGACGCACTGGATGTTTCTGGCGCTCGCAATCTGCATGGAAAACACCGCAGCCGCAGCGCTTAACTCCAACGATGGCTTTACCCGCGCGTAGCCATCGCTGATCACCTTGTCGGGTGATGGCAGTGCGTTCTACATCCGTGCACTGACGCTGTGTGTCATGCCGGTTGGCATTGCCCATGTGTTGCGGTCAGGCGCAGGCATCGTGCCGACCGCTGGCGGTATGGATCCTGCATCGGCCGCAACTAGAGGCATGGCCGAGCCCGGACATGGCACTGCTCCTGGCCGGCGTGCATCTATGTGTTTTCCAGGATCCATCGCATTAGGCCGCAATGGCTGGCCCGGCCATACGGGGAAAACTCATGGATGTGACGAATCGCATCACCGGGCTCAACTAGACTGTGGTCACGGGAATGGCCCCGTGGAGAACATCACTTGAACGATCGCGTTCACGGAGAGCTACGGGCGCCTCATATCAGCGAGTCTCGCAGCCTGCCTGTCGAGAAGCATCGCTCGGACATCTTTTTTGCTGCGGTGGAGACCACGCGCATGCCGATGACGGTGACCGATCCGCATCTTCCGGATAATCCCATCGTGTTCGCCAACCGTGCGTTTCTGGAAATGACCGGGTATTCGGCCGAGGAGGTCATCGGCAACAACTGCCGCTTTCTGCAGGGTCCCGAGACCGACCCGGCCAGCATCAGCGATGTCCGTCAATCGATCGAAACCCGCAGCGAATTCGCCACCGAGGTGCTGAATTACCGCAAGGATGGCTCGTCGTTCTGGAATGCGTTGTTCGTCTCGCCGGTGTTCGACGACCATGGCAACCTGGTGTATTTCTTCGGGTCGCAGCTGGATGTGAGCCGGCGCCGCGATGCCGAAGATGCGTTGCGTCAGGCGCAGAAGATGGAAGCGCTGGGCCAGTTGACCGGCGGCATTGCGCACGATTTCAACAACCTGCTGCAGGTCATGTCCGGACATCTGGAAGTGATTCAGATGATGGCCAGTGCTGGTGCCGGTAACGCCGAGCGGATTGCCTTCAGTGCAGAACATGCGGCCGCAGCGGCGGCCAAGGCGGCCACCTTGACCCAGCAATTGCTGGCGTTTTCGCGCAAGCAGAAATTGCGCGGGCGGGTGGTCAACCTCAACGGGTTGGTGTCCGGCATGAACAATATGGCCGAGCGCGCGCTGGGCGGCGGCATCACGTTGCGTCAGTCGCTGGAAGAGGGGCTGTGGAATTGCCAGATCGACACCACGCAGGCCGAAGTGGCGCTGTTGAACGTGTTGATCAATGCACGCGACGCGATGGCGCAGGCCGAGCGCAAGGAAGTCACCGTGCAGACCCAGAACGTGGAGGTCACCACCCACGATCTGGCGATGTATCACCAGCTGGCACCGGGCCGATACGTGAGCATCGCCGTCAGCGACACGGGTTCGGGCATGCCGCCCGAGGTGGTCAGCCGGGTGATGGAGCCATTCTTCACCACCAAGGACGAAGGGCAGGGCACCGGCCTGGGCTTGTCGATGGGTATGGCTTCGTCAAACAGTCTGGCGGCACCGTGCGCATCTACAGCGAAGTGGGCGAAGGCACCACGGTACGGCTGTATTTTCCTGCATCCAGCAAATTCGAAAATGACTTGCAGGCAGCCAAAAGCCGCGCAATCGACAAGGGCGGCAACGAAACAATTCTTGTGGTGGAAGACAAGCAGGATGTGGCGGTAGTGGCGCGGATGTTTCTGGAAAATGCCGGTTACCGCATCCTGTCGGCGTCCAGCGGACGCGAGGCGGTGGAGGTATTGGGAAAGAATCCGGAGGTGGATGCACTGTTCACCGACCTGATCATGCCCGGCGGCATGAACGGTGTGATGCTTGCCCGTGAGGCGCGCCGCATGTTGCCGAAGATCAAGATCCTGCTCACCACCGGCTACGCCGACGCCAGCATTCAGCGCACCGATGTCGGTGGCGCCGAGTTCGATGTGGTCAACAAGCCCTATACGCAGAAGGAATTGCTCAAGCGCATCCGTATGCTGCTGGATGGGCCCACCGGTGTGGGTTGAGACGGGATGTTGCAGCGTGCAATGCCGCTGCTGCGGGCGGCATCGCATGGCGACTGACGTTGGATTTCAAGACTTCTTTCATCCGCCGCATCGATGCACGGACCGACCGTGGAACGTGAAGAATCCGGTTGATGCGCCTTGCAGTCGAGGCTGCCGCGGATTTGCCATTGGCTAGGTCGACTGCGCGGTGCGCAGCGTGTCGACAAAGCCACCGACGCCATCGCGGGCGGACAATACAGCGAACACTTCGCTCGATGGCCTGCCCCATCCCAGGTAATGCGTGCGGCAGGTTGATGCGCAACGGAGCATCCAGGAGCCGCAAACCGCAGGTGCGAAGCCCAACTCCCGAATCCCGGCGCTTACACTACTCCTCGCCAAGCGGCGCCACATACCCGTCGGGCTTGTCGGCATTGCGCTCAAACAGGAACTTCTGCAGCTCGGTTTCGAGAAAGGCGCGGTGCTTGGGGTCGCGCGGTGACAGCCGGTTTTCGTTGATGAGCATGGTCTGATGCGCCAGCCACGCTTGCCAGGCGGTCTTGCCGATGTGCGCGAAGATGCGCTGGCCGAGTTCGCCCGGATACGGCACGAAATCCAGGCCTTCGGCGTCGCTTTGCTGGTAGTGGCAGAACACGGTACGGGACATGCGGATTCCTTTGGGAGACACGCTTATAACGCGTCGAGCAACTTGCGGATCGGCGCCGGCAGACCCAGCGATGCAAGGTCGGTAGGCGCCACCCAGCGTAGATCGTCATTGTCGCGCACCGCGGCACGCAGTGCGACCTTGCGTAGGCGCAAGGGCTGCAGACGCAGGCGGTAATGGCTGAAGGTGTGCACGATCAACGGCATCTCTTCGGCACGCTCGTAGTCGCCTTCGATATGCGCCGCGAACCATGCGCGCATGCCGCTGTCGGTCTCGGCCTGCGGCAGCGTCCAGAGCGAAGCCCAGATGCCGGTGGGCGGGCGACGCTGTAGCAGGATGTGACCCTCGGCATTGCGCAGTAGCAGCGCGGTGGCTTCGCGTTCGGGCAGTTGTTTGCCGGGTTTAGGCGTAGGCAGTGCTTCGACCAGGCCGTCGCGGCGCGCGCTGCAATCGTGCTGCAGCGGGCACAGCACGCACGCGGGTTTGGCGCGCGTGCACAGCGTGGCGCCAAAATCCATCTGCGCTTGTGTGTAGTCGGCCAGCCGGCCGGGCGGGACGTGTGCGACATGCGCAGCGGCCAGTTGCCACAACTGTTTTTCGATCACCGGCAGGCCGGGATAGCCGCCGATACCGTGAAAGCGCGTGAGCACGCGTTTGACGTTGCCATCCATGATGGCGAAGGGATCATTCCAGGCTTGGCTCAGGATGGCGCCTGCAGTGCTCCGGCCGATGCCTGGCAACGCGAGCAGTGCATCGAAGTCGCGCGGTAATTGGCCACCATGCAGGGTGACGCATTGTTTGGCGGCAGCGTGCAGATTGCGTGCGCGGGCGTAGTAGCCCAGCCCGGCCCAATGCGCCATCACGGTGTCGTTGTCGGCTGCCGCCAGGTCGGCCAGCGCAGGGAAGCGCGCCACGAACTTGTGGAAGTACGGAATGACCACAGTGACCTGGGTCTGTTGCAGCATGATTTCCGACAGCCACACCCGATACGGCGCGCGCGGATGCTGCCAGGGCAGATCGTGACGGCCGTGGGCGTCGAACCAATGCAGCAGGCGGTCGACAAATGCGTCAGCGGAGGGTGTGGCGTGGTTGGCTGGCATGAGCGCTGTTGGCGATGAAGAGCGGCTAACAAAACGTAGCGAGCAGCTGTCAGGTGGGCATGGAGGGCGCGCTCAGAACCGGAGTGTACGACTGGTACATGCCGTTCCGAGCACCGGCCGCGCCCGCCTGGCGGCTGCGCAGTCGTTTTGTTAGCCGCGCTAAGGGCGATGGGGTCAGAACGGTGGACAGGATTTGCGGCGCGCGTCCTGTGCTGCGGTTACTCAGCGCAGCGGCAACGCGATGCCAGCCAAGTAACGTTCGCAGAAAAATCCTTCATCGCCGGGCCAATGCGGTGCGGCCGGCGCACGGTCGTACACCAACGAAGCATCGGCCCGACAGTGCTGTCGCAGGCAAGGATTGTGCGAACTCCAGCACCCGCCTTGCCTGCGACCAATCGTGTGACACCTGCCGCACCGTGCAACCTGCCTGTAGCGCCTGCGCGCACAGCCGCTGCAACTGCGGGCAGGCATCTTCCCATCAACCGCCCAATGCGTCCGGCAACAGTGCGTCGACGAAGGCAACCGGATCGAACACGCGCAGATCTTCCGGGCGTTCGCCGATGCCGGCAAAGCGGATCGGGATATTGAACTCGCGCGCCAATGCGAACACCACGCCGCCCTTGGCGGTGCCATCGAGCTTGGTCACGACCAGGCCAGTGACACCAACCGCGGCATGGAACTGTCGCAGCTGCGAAATGGCGTTCTGGCCGGTGGTGCCGTCGATGACCATCAAGACCTCGTGCGGCGCGGCAGCGTCGATCTTGCCGAGCACGCGGCGGATCTTGCCCAGCTCGTTCATCAGCCCGGTCTGGGTGTGCAGGCGGCCGGCGGTATCGGCGATCAACACGTCGGTGCCGCGTGCCTTGGCGGCCTGCAGCGCGTCGAACGCGACCGACGCGGCATCGGCGTTCTGCCCCTGCGCGATCACCGCCACGCCGTTGCGGTCGCCCCAGGCCTGCAACTGCGCTACGGCAGCGGCACGGAAAGTATCGCCCGCGGCCAGCATCAGGCTGTTGCCTTCGTCCTTGAAGCGCTTGGCCAGCTTGCCGATGGTGGTGGTCTTGCCGACGCCGTTGACGCCGACGGTGAGCACGACGAACGGCTTGCGCGCACGGTCGATGACCAGCGGCTTGGAGACCGGCTGCAGCAATGCGATGAGATCGGCGCGCAGTGCCTTGAACATCGCTTGCGCATCGACGAATTCGCGCGATTTCATGCGCTTGCGCAGGCCTTCGATCAGCGCGGTGGTAGCGCCGATGCCGACGTCGGCGGTGATCAACGCGGTTTCGATTTCATCCAGCAGATCGTCGTCGAGCTTGGGGTTGCGCGAGAACAGGCCGCCGAAGCTGCGGGCGAAGGTGCTGTTGCGCAACCGCTCGCGCCAGCCGGGTTTGCCTGCCGGCGCAGCCGGCATTGCGTCGTGCTGGCCGACGATGCTGTCGCTGTCTTGCGTGGTCGGCAGCGGCGTGTTGACGATGGCCGGTGCGGCGACCGTCGGCGCAGCGTTTGCAGGCGCTGCAGCAACCGGAGCTGCGGCAGCCGATGGAATAATAGGTGCAGGCGCTGCGACCGGAGGAGCGACGACTGGCGGCGCGGTGACCGGCGGTGCAGGCGCGGCGTCAGACGGCGTCGGTGTGGTCTGTGGCTGTCCCACTACTGGCGGCACCACCACAGTGACTGGCGTGCTCAGCGCACTGGCGGGAGTCGGGTCGGGCAGCGCCTGCAATGCGGTCGGCGGAGGCGCAGCCGGTGCTGCAGGTGTGCTCGGAACGGCAGCGATGCTCTGCGCTTGGCCAGTGCGCGCAGCAATCTCCTGCGCAAGCTGATCGGCGGGCGCGGCGGCAGGCGGCGTCGCAGCGACCGGTGCAGGCGCAGCAGCTTCGGTGCGCGCCGCAGCAGGAGTGCCTGGAGCGACAGCCGGCGCTGCGGCTGTGTCTATCCGTGGCTCGGCATGAGGCATCGCCTCGACCGGCGATGCCGGGGGGGCGGCAGACGGCGCGGTGGGGAATGCGGCTGCCAGTTCTTCCAGGCTATAGCGTGAGGTGCGCGAGCTCTCGGGCGTGGTTGGCTTGTTGCGGCGAAAAAAGCTGGCCATTGGCAACGCAAAAGGGGAAACCAGGAATTCTATCACCCGGGCCTTCCGACGCCTTGACGCGCCCTTAGCGCAGCGCGCTGGCTGAGCGCTGCGCATGCACCGCAACGCCACGTGCATGGCGAGTCGACTGCGCTCGCCAATGCGCGGCGGATCCTGCCGAATTCGGCATTTGTGCCGGCTATGTGTCAATGCGAACTTCTGTGCCTATAGCTGACCTTTCAGTGCACGGTAATCGCGTGGCGTCATGCCGACCGTGGCCTTGAACTGACGCGCAAAGGCGCTCTGGTCGGCAAAGCCGCACTGTTGCCCAATGCTGGCGATGCTGTCGTCGCCGTACAGCAGTCGCATCGCCGATTCAATACGCAACTTGGTCAACAGTTGTTGCGGGGTGACCTGAAACACGCGGCGGAAGTGGCGCTCCAACTGCGCCACCGATAGCCCCGCCAGGGCGGCCAGGCTTTGCACGCGCAGGTTGTCGCCGAAGTTGGCCTGCATGTGTTCCATCACCTGGCTCAAGCGTTCGTAAGCGGAGTGACGGCTGTCGGGCTGGCCCAGATCGCGCGAGATGCCGACCACGCCGATCACCTCATTGGCCTCGCACAACGGGCGTTTGAAGGTCAGGCACCAACCCGGCAGGCGGTTGGGATACAGATGCACTTCGAGCTGGTTATCGATGAGCTCGCCGCATAGCACGCGGCGGTCTTGCATCATGTAGCTGCCGCCCAGCGGCAAGGGGAAGACCTCCAGCGGCGAATGACCGATGATCTCGCTGCGTAGCTTGCTTCCCAGCCGGCGCACGAGGGTCAGGTTGCAGTGGGTGTAGCGGCCCTCACTGTCCTTGATGAAGAACACCACATCCGGCAGTGCGTCGAACAGCGTCTGCATTTCCAGAGCGGGCAGGTTGAGGTCCATCAGGGTCATGGTAGCGGTCACGATTAGACGGCTGCACGAATGTGCAACCCAGCGATGATCCTAGCGCAAACGCGCGGCGTTGATGGGGGTAAATTGTGCAGATTTCCGCATTTTGAATTCGCATTGGACGCTAGTCGTCCACGGGCCGGCAATGGGAGCATGCGTCATGCACATCATCGATGTCATCGACTCCCATACGGCCGGCGAGCCTACCCGTGTGGTCCTCTCCGGTTTCCCCGATCTGGGCGATGGCGACCTGGCGCAATGCCGCGATCGCTTCCGCAGCGAGTTCGACCAGTGGCGCAGCGCCATCGCCTGCGAACCGCGTGGGTCGGACACTATGGTGGGTGCCCTCTTGCTGCCGCCGCGCGACCAGAGCGCCTGCACAGGGGTGATCTTCTTCAACAACGTGGGCTACCTGGGCATGTGCGGGCACGGCACCATTGGAGTGGTACGCACGCTTGCCGAGCTGGGGCGCATCGCGCCGGGCCGACACCGGATCGAGACGCCGGTAGGCACCGTTGGAGTGGAGCTGGCCGACGACGGCACGGTGTCGGTGGATAATGTCGACAGCTATCGCTTCGCCAGCGGCGTGGAGGTCGAGGTGCCGGGGCATGGCCGGGTCCGTGGCGACGTGGCCTGGGGCGGCAACTGGTTCTTCATCAGCGAGCAAGCGCCCTGTGCGCTGGATCTGGCGCATCAGCGTGAGCTGACGGCCTATGCCGAAGCGATTCGGCTGGCGCTGGAAGCGGCCGGTATCACGGGTGAGGCCGGTGGCGAGATCGACCATATTGAAGTCAATGGCACCGCGCCCGATGGCAGCGGTGTGGCGCGCAATTTCGTGCTGTGCCCGGGTCTGGCCTATGACCGCTCGCCTTGCGGCACCGGCACCAGCGCCAAGCTGGCGTGTCTGTCGGCGGACGGCAAGCTGGGCGAAGGCGAGCGCTGGGTGCAGCAAGGCATTCTGGGCAGCGCCTTCGAAGGCAGTTATCGCCTGAGCGGACGTGGCATTGCCCCGCGGATCCGTGGGCAGGCGTACATCACCGCACGCGCGCAGTTGGTGATCGACCCGGCCGACCCGTTCGTCTGGGGCATCGTGGCCTGATGCAATCCGAGCAGCCCCCGCGGGTGCTCGTGTCGGCCACGCCGTCGGCCGATGCGGCGTCTGCTGCGATGGCCGGAGCGTCGTCGGGGCCTGCATTCGGCGTCGGTGCCGACTCCCGATCCGGCTTGGCAACGTCTGCCACTTCCACGCGACGCAGTTACGACCTGATCGTGATCGGCGCCGGCATCGTGGGCGCGGCCTGCGCCGAAGCCGCGGCGGGCGAAGGGCTGCGCGTGGCGATCGTCGAGCCGGGACCGATCGGCGGCGGTTCCACCGCAGCGGCGATGGGGCACCTGGTCGCGATGGACGACGACCCGGCCGAGCTGGCGTTGTCGGCGTATTCGCTTTACTTGTGGGAGCGCTTCGCCACGCTGAGCAACGCGGAATTCAGCCGCTGCGGCACGCTGTGGGTGGCCCGCGATGCGCACGAATTGGCGGCGGTACCGGCCAAGATCGCCCGCCTGGCGACGGCCGGCCTGCATGCCGAAGCGATCGATGCGGCGCAGCTGTACGCGCTGGAGCCGCAGCTGGTGCCCGGGCTGGCGGGCGGCATGCGCGTGCCTGACGAAGCAGTGGTGTACCCGCCACGGGTGGCGCGGCATTTGGTGGGCCTAGCCTGTACGTCCGGGGCGCGGTTATTTGCCGGCCGCAGCGTGGCCCAGCTGCAGGCACACGCGGTGCGTCTGGACGATGGGCAGGTGCTCTCGGGCCCGGTGTTGGTCGCCAGCGGCGTGTCCTTGCCGCAGTTGCTGCCCGAACTGGCGTTGCGCCCGCGCAAGGGCCACTTGGTCATCACCGACCGGCACCCGGGGTTGATCCGGCATCAGTTGCTGGAACTCGGTTATGCCGATTCGGCGCATGGTGCCGACGACACCAGCGTGGCCTTCAATGTGCAGCCGCGGCCGACCGGGCAGATGTTGATCGGCTCCTCGCGCCAATTCGGCGAGCACGATCGCGCGCTGTCGATGCCGGTGCTGCAGCAGATGTTGCAGCGCGCATTCGCGTATCTGCCGGTGCTGCGCGAGCTGCAGGCGATCCGCGTGTGGACCGGTTTGCGTCCCGCCACGCCCGATGGGCGCCCGTATCTAGGGGCGGTGCCCGGCCGTCGCGATGTGTGGGTGGCCGCCGGTCATGAGGGGCTGGGAGTCACCACGGCACTGGGGAGCGCACGGGTGATCGTGGACAGCCTGCTCGGGCGCACGCCGGCCATCGACCCGGCGCCGTATGCACCGGCGCGTGCCATGCACGGTGCGCCCGCATGAGCGCGAGGGTGCGTCTGCACGTGGATGCGCAACTGGTCGAAGTGCCGGCCGGTGCCAGCGTGGCGGCGGCCGTGGCGCAGGCCACGTTGCGGTTCCGCGAATCCAGCAGCGGGCAACCGCGCGCGCCCTTGTGCGGCATGGGCGTGTGCTTCGAATGCCGCGTGCGCATCGATGGCATCGGTCAGCAGCGCGCCTGCCTGGTGGACGCGCGCGATGGCATGCAGGTGCGCACCGATGGCTGAGCGCGTGCTGCATTTCGATGTGTTGGTCGTCGGCGCCGGCCCGGCCGGGCTGGCAGCGGCGCAGGCGGCGGCCAGCCAAGGTGTGCGCGTGGGCGTGGTGGACATGCAACCGCGTGCCGGCGGGCAGGTATGGCGCAGCGATGTGCAACACGGCGCGCCGGCCGATGCGCGCGTGCTGTTGCAGCAGGTGGCGGGCAACGCAGCGATCATGGTGTTGACGCGCACGCAGATTCTGCTCGCGCAACCGGACTGGTTACTGGCCGATGGCCCGGACGGCACGCTGCAACTGCATTACGCCGCGTTGGTGCTGGCTACCGGTGCGCGCGAACTGCTGCTGCCGTTTCCAGGGTGGACCTTGCCCGGCGTCACCGGGGCCGGCGCGGCGCAGGCGCTTGCGAAGCAGGGTTGGCCGCTGAGCGGCAAGCGCGTGCTGGTGGCTGGGAGCGGCCCCTTGCTGTTGGCCAGTGCGGCCACGTTGCAACAACATGGCGCGCAGCTACTCGGCATCCACGAGCAAACCTCGGCAGCGGCGTTGCGGCAGTTCGCGCTGCAATTGTGGCGCTGGCCGGGTAAGGCCGCACAGGCCGCGGCGTTGCGCTTTCAGCTGCGTGTAGTCGCGTATCGCGCCGGCAGCGTTGTGGTCGCCGCGCATGGCGACACGCAGCTGCGCGAAGTCGAACTCGAAGGTCCCACCGGCCGCACGCGGATCGCCTGCGATCACTTGGCGGTGGGCTACGGACTGGTACCCAACACCGAGCTTGCGCAATTGCTGGGTTGCCAGTTGCAGGCCTACGGTGCGCACCAGCAGGTGCAGGTCGATACGCTGCTGCGCACCAGCGTCACCCAGGTATTTGCCGCTGGCGAAGTTTGTGGCATCGGCGGGAGCGATTGCGCCTTGATTGAAGGTGCGATGGCCGGGCATATGGCCGCCGACGCCCCGGACGCTGCGCTGCGCCTGCAGCCACGCCGGCGCGCGGCGCGTGCGTTTGCCGATTTGCTGCAGCAGCAATTCGTGCTGGACCCGCGCATCCGCGCACTGGCGCAACCGGAGACGCTGATCTGCCGCTGCGAAGACGTGCCGCTGTGCGCACTGGACAACTTCCAGGACGCACGCGACGCCAAGCTCGCCTCGCGCTGCGGCATGGGCGCCTGCCAGGGCCGCATCTGCGGGACTGCGCTGGCCGAGCTTGGCCGTTGCCCGCCCACTCTTTCCACCGACGCCGGCCGCCGCCCGCCGTTGTTCCCGGTCCGCCTCGTGGCGCTGGCCGACTCGTTCACTTCCGACTCGCAAGGGAATCACCCATGAGCATTGCCACGTTCTGGCACGGCGTGTTGCCGGCCATCACCACCCCGTTCACCGCCAACGGCGAGATCGACCACGACTTCCTCGGCACGCACGCGAACCAGTTGGTGGATGCCGGTTGCACTGCGATCGTGCCGCTGGGCTCGTTGGGCGAGGCCGCCACCTTGAGCGTGGAGGACAAGCTGGCGATTCTGCGCACGCTGGTCACCGCCTTGAACGGCCGCGTGCCGGTGGTGCCGGGCATCGCCAGCCTCGCCACTGGCGAAGCAGTCGCGCTGGCCAAGGCGGCCAAGGACATCGGCTGCGGTGGCTTGATGGTGCTGCCGCCGTACGTGTATTCCACCGACTGGCGCGAGATGGGCGCGCATGTGCGCGCGGTGATCGCCGCGACCGATCTGCCGGTGATCCTGTACAACAACCCGGTGGCCTACAAGACCGATTTCGGTCCGGCGCAGATCGCCGAGCTGGCTGCCGAATTCCCGAACCTGCAGGCAGTGAAGGAATCCTCCGGCGATGTGCGCCGCTTCGCCGCGCTGCAGGAATTGCTGGGCGACCGCCTGGCGCTGCTGGTCGGCATGGACGATGCCATCGTCGAGGGCCTGAGCATGGGCGCCAAGGGCTGGATCGCCGGCCTGGTCAATGCATATCCGAAAGAATCGGTGCGCCTGTTCGAACTCGCTCGCGATGGCGGGTACCCGGCAGCCAAGGAGCTTTACCATTGGTTCCTGCCGCTGCTGCGCCTGGATACCGTGCCCACCTTCGTGCAGCTGATCAAATTGGTGCAGGCAAAGGTAGGCATGGGCAGCGAGCAGGTGCGTGCACCGCGGCTGGTGGTGGCCGGTGCAGAGCGCGATGCCGCGTTGAAGGTGATCGACCATGCCATTGCCACTGCGCCCAAGCTGTCGTGATGGTGCAATGACGCGGCCATCGCATGCTGTGCCTGCGGGTGCGCGCAGGATGCGGCTTCCACGAATTCGCGGCACGCGCCGTACCTGCGTGTGCTGCGATGCGTCCGCCGCTGCGGATGTGGCATCCAGTGCTGCATCCTCATCACCTTTCTGGTCGGCCGCTGGCGCACAGTGCGCAGGCCCTGCATCCCTGTCACCGAAGGTGCCGCAATGAACGATACGAACCACTCCAGTCCCACGACCACGGCAGAGATCCTGCTCGGTGGCCGATGGCAACGCAGCGGTGCCGCTACCGGCAGCTTCCGCGCCGCCAACCCGGCCACCGGCGAGCCGATCGGGCCGCATTTTCCGATCAGTGGTGCGGACGATGTGGAAGCGGCCGTCGTTGCGGCGCAGGCAGTGGCAGCGGAACTCGTGGCCGCGCCGGTCGAGCGCATCGCTGCCTTTCTGGAAAGCTACGCCGACGCGCTGGATGCCGATGCCGACGCCCTGGTTGCACTGGCGCATGCCGAGACGGCGTTGCCGGCGCCCACCCGCCTGCGTGGCAACGAACTGCCGCGCACCAGCGGGCAACTGCGTCAGGCCGCAAACGCGGTGCGGAGTTATAGCTGGACCCAGCCCATCATCGACAGCGCGGCCGATCTGCGTTCGCACCTGGCGCCGCTGGGCAAGCCGGTGCTGGTGTTCGGGCCGAACAATTTTCCGTTCGCCTTCAATGCGATTGCCGGTAGCGATTTCGCCTCGGCGATTGCCGCGCGCAATCCGGTCATCGCCAAGGCGCATCCGCTGCATCCGGTCACCAGCCAGCGCATGGCGCAGTTGGCACATCGCGCGCTGGTCGGGTCCGGTCTTCCTGCGGCAGCCGTGCAGCTGCTGTATCACTTCGACAATACGATCGGCGTGCGGCTCGCTGGCGATGCGCGACTCGGCGCGATCGGCTTTACCGGCAGCCGTGCCGGCGGGCTGACGCTGAAGGCAGCGGCAGATGTGGCCGGCGTGCCGTTCTATGCCGAGCTGTCCAGCGTCAACCCGGTGTTCCTGTTGCCCGGCGCGCTGGCCGAACGCGGCGATGCGCTTGCGCAGGAATTCTTCGCATCCTGCACGCTCGGTAGCGGCCAGTTTTGCACCAATCCCGGCGTGGTCGTGGTGCCGCATGGCGTGGCCGGCGATGCGTTTGTGGCAGCCACCAGGGCGCATTTCGAAGCGGCCATGCCGATGGTGCTGTTCTCCGCGTCCGGCGTGCATGGTGTGCAACGTGGTGTGGCGGACTTGCGTGCTGCCGGTGCCGGCATGCTGGCCGGCGGTCACACCGGCGAAGATGGCTACCGCTATGCACCCACCTTGTTGAGCGTGGATGCGCAGGCCTTCATCGCCAACCCGCAGGCGTTGCAGGCCGAAGCCTTCGGCCCGGTGAGCCTGCTGGTGCGCGCAGCCGATGTGGCGCAAATGGCAGAGGTGGCTGCCGCGTTCGAAGGCAACCTCACCGGCACGCTGTACCGCGCCGCCGACGGCAGCGACGATGCGGCATGGCAGGCCATCGCCCCGGTGCTGCGCGCGCGGGTAGGGCGGTTGATCAATAGCAAGATGCCAACCGGCGTAGCAGTGAGCGCCGCGCAGAACCATGGCGGCCCGTTCCCGAGCACGGGGCATCCGGGATTCACTGCGGTGGGTATGCCCGGTGCCATCCGCCGTTTTGCCGCCCTGCACAGTTACGACGCGGTACCCGATGCGCTGCTGCCTGCTGAATTACGTCAACGCAATCCAGGCGGCGTGGCGCGTTTGGTCGATGGGCAGTGGAGCACCGCCGATCTTGGAGCGGGCGCATGAGCAGCCAGATCGGCGGGCTGTCGCTGGAGCAGGCGCGCGCGCAGCTGGCACCGTGGACCCAACGCGCCGCGCCGATCGCCGCGGGCGAATACGAGCGCCGCATCGAGCGCGCACGTCGTTTGATGCGCGCGCATGGCGTGGATGCGCTGTTGATCGGCGCCGGCACCTCGCTGCGCTATTTCACCGGCGTGCCATGGGGGGCGAGCGAACGTCTGGTAGCGTTGCTGCTGATGCTGGACGGCGACCCGGTATTGATCTGCCCCGCATTCGAAGAAGGCTCGCTGGATGCGGTGCTGAAGATCCCGGTGGCTAAATACCTGTGGGAAGAACACGACGACCCGTACGTACTGGTGGTGCAGGCCATGAACGAGCGCCATGCGCATGCCTTGGCGCTGGACCCGGGCATTGCATTCGCCGTGCACACCGGTCTGCGCGCCCATCTGGGCAAGGCGATTCGCGATGCCGGCGTCATCATCGATGGCTGCCGCATGTGCAAGTCGCCGGCCGAGCTGGCATTGATGCAGCAGGCCTGCGAGATGACCTTGCTGGTGCAGCGGCTGGCTGCGGGCATCGCGTACGAGGGCATCGGCACCGATCAACTGGTGCGCTTCATCGATGAGGCGCATCGCGCGCTGGGCGCGGATAACGGTTCGACCTTCTGCATCGTGCAGTACGGCCATGCCACCGCGTTTCCGCACGGCATTCCCGGTGTGCAGCACCTGCGCGAAGGCGAGCTGGTGCTGATCGATACCGGCTGCACCGTGCAGGGCTACCACTCCGACATCACCCGCACCTGGATCTATGGTGCCCCCAATGATGCGCAGCGGCGCATCTGGGACCTGGAACAGGCCGCGCAGGCGGCGGCGTTTGCGGCGATACGCCCCGGCGTGGCGTGCGAGGCGGTGGATCAGGCGGCACGCACCGTATTGGAAGCTGCCGGGCTCGGCCCCGACTATCGGTTGCCCGGCCTGCCGCATCGCACCGGTCACGGTTGCGGGTTAGCGATTCACGAGGCGCCGTATCTGGTGCGCGGCAATGCGCTGCCGCTGCAGCCGGGCATGTGCGCCAGCAACGAGCCGATGATCGTGGTGCCGGAGCAGTTCGGTGTGCGCTTGGAAGACCATTTCTACGTCACCGATGCCGGCGCGCAGTGGTTCACGCCGCCGTCGGTGGCGATCGATCAACCGTTTGCCTGAATCTGCAAGGGTTCACGCGCGCGTAGGAGCGCACCCGGGCGCGACGGACATTCCCGAGTAACGCCATTCGCGCTCAGGCGCGCTCCGACCGCTGTTCTTGCATCTAGGAGTGAATGCATGAAGCACCTGCGTCCTGTCGCCATCGGTCCGGTTGTCGCCGGTTTACTCGCAGCCGCGTTGTTCACCGCCTGCAAGCCGGTGCCGCCTGCAGCGGAGCAGGCGGCTACACCTGCCTCCGCCTCGACCGGCGAGCAGGCTGCCAAGGCCTTCGACACGCTGCTGGACAAGCAGTGGCAGTACCAACTGCAGCACAACCCGGAGTTCGCCAGCATCATCGGCGACAAGCGTTACAACGACCGCTGGAGCGATGACTCGCTGGAAGCCGTGCAAGCAGATCGCACCGCAACGGCCGACCTGCTCAAGCAGTTCGAAGCAGTGGATGCCAAGACGCTGGACGAACAGCGCCAGCTCAGCCTGCAGATGATGCTGGGCCAGTTGCGCGACACGCTGGAAGGCATCGATCTGAAGACCTATGCGATGCCGCTGGAACCGATTGGCGGCATACAGCTGGCGCTGGCCGGGTATGGCGACGCATTCCCGTTCGAAAACGCCAAGGACTATCAGGATTACATCAAGCGCCTGCAGACCATTCCGACGGTGATCGACCAGGTGATCGCGGTGTCGCGCCAAGGTGCCAAGGATGGCCTCACCCAGCCGCGGTATCTGCTGGAGCGCCTGCCCGAGCAGATCGACAAGATTGCCGCGTTGACCGGCGAGCAAAGCCCGTTCGCCTCGCCGTTGAAAAAGCGCGGCGCCGCGGTGCCGGCCGATCAACGCGATGTGCTGCGCAAACAACTGCTCGCAGCGATCGACCAGCAGGTGCGCCCTGCCTACGGCAAGCTGGCCGCGTTCGTGCGCGAGGAATACGCCGCGCAAGGGCGCGCGCAGGAAGGCCTGTGGTCGCTGCCCGATGGCGAGCGCCGTTATCGCTATGCCATCCATACCCAGACCACCACCGATATGGCGCCGGAGGACATCCACCAGATCGGTTTGAAGGAGGTCGCGCGCATCGAAGGCGAGATGACGGTGATCGCCAAGGCACAGGGTTTTGCCGATCTGGCGAGCTTCCGCAAGTCAGTGGAGACTGACACGCGCCACTTCGCCACCTCGGGCGAGCAGATTCTGCAGCAGTACCGCCAGTACATCGCGGCGATGGAACCGGAGCTGCCCAAGCTGTTCGGTCATCTGCCCAACACCCCGCTGGACGTGCAGGCGATGCCGGCGTTCCGGCGCACCGCACCGGGCGCCGAATACTGGCAGAGCAATCCGAAAGGCACCAAGCCAGCAATCGTGAAGGTCAACACCAGCGACTTCGCCAGCCGCACGCTGATCAATATCGAAACCACGGCCTATCACGAAGGCGTGCCGGGCCATCACCTGCAGATTTCGCTCGCGCAGACGCTGCCGTTGCCGCCGTTCCGCCAGCAGGCCGGCTACAACGCCTATATCGAAGGCTGGGCGCTGTATGCCGAGCGCCTCGGCAAGGAGATCGGTTTCTTCAAGGATCCGTACAACGATTACGGGCGTCTGTCTGGAGAATTGCTGCGCGCCAATCGGCTGGTGCTCGATACCGGTGTGCATTACAAGCACTGGAATCGCCAGCAAATGGTGGATTTCTTCCACGCGCATCCGTCAGACGACGAGCCCAGCATCCAGTCCGAAACCGACCGCTACATCGTGTGGCCGGGCCAGGCGCTGGGCTACAAGCTCGGCCAGCTGCAGATCCTGGCATTGCGTGCGGAAGCGGAAAAAGAACTTGGCGAGCGCTTCGATGTGCGCGCCTTCCATGATGCGGTGCTCGGCGGCGGTGCGATGCCGCTGGCGATGCTGCAGCAACGCGTGCGGCAGTGGATTGCGCAGGCCAAGACGACACCGGAGGCAAACAAATGACGAAGGGCAGCGTATTACGTGCGAGCGCATTGAGTCTGTTGATCGCAGCCAGCCTGAGCGGTCTGGCCCTGCCGGCGCAGGCAGCCGACGCCGCTGTGGCGGCCACGCAGGCCAGCGCAGCGGCACGCTTCAAGGCCTTGTACACGCGCGAATGGCGCTGGCGGCAAGCCCAGGCGTCCGGCGCGGTGGATGAGGACAATCAGGCCACGCAGGAGCAGCAATCCGATCATCTGCCCAAGGTCGATGTCGCCACGCAGAATCTGCGCACGGCGTATTGGCAACAGGCGTTGACCGCACTGGATGCCATTCCGCAGGCGCAGTTGTCCGCCGAAGATCAGGTGAGTTACCAGGTGTATCGGCAACAGTTGCAGGTGTTGCTGGATCAGCAGCATTTTCGCGCCTGGGAAATGCCGTTCAACAGCGACTCGGCGTTCTGGAGCGATCTGGGGTTCAGCGCCGAGGCCAAGCTGCGCACGCGCGAGGATTACCAGCGTTATCTGAAGATGTTGGCCGACATCCCGCGCTATTTCACCGAACACACCGACAATATGCGCGCTGGGTTGGCGCGCGGTTTCAGCCAGCCTCGGGTCACGATGACCGGCCGCGACCAATCCATCGCCGATGTGGCGCAGGCCAACGGTGAGGCCAATCCGTTCTACGCGCCGTTCAAGCAAATGCCGGCGACGCTGCCGGCCGATGTGCAGGCGCAACTGCGCCGGCAAGCGGTCAGGGCCATCGATACGCAGGTGGTGCCGGCGTACGCCAGGTTGCTGGACTTCATCCGCAATGAGTACCAGCCGCGTGCGCGCACAACGCTGGCCGCCGAAGCTTTGCCGGACGGGCAGGCGTATTACCGCGCGCAGATTCGCGAGTTCACCACGCTGGATTTGAGCCCCGATCAGATCCATCAGATCGGCTTGCAGGAAGTGGCCAAGCTCCGCAAGCAGATGGACCAGACCATCGCGGCCAGCGGCTTCAAGCCGCCGGCCGGCCAGGCGGTGTTTCCGGCGTTTCTGCATTTCCTGCGTACCGACCCGCAGTTCTACGCCAAGACCCCGGAAGAGTTGCTCAAGCAGGCGGCCTGGATCGCCAAGCGTGTGGACGCCAAGGTGGGCGATTACATCGGCCGGCTGCCGCGCCGACGTTTTGCGATCGAACCGGTGCCGCCGGAGCTGGCACCGTTCTACACCGGTGGCCGCGGTGGGCCGGGCATCTATTTGGTCAACACCTACAACCTGCCGTCGCGGCCGCTGTACAACCTCACCGCGCTGACCTTGCATGAGTCCTCGCCAGGCCACGCATTGCAGATGCCGCTGGCGGCAGAGGCGCAAGGCTTGCCGGAGTTCCGTCGTTACGGCTTTATCTCTGCCTACGGCGAGGGTTGGGCGCTGTATTCGGAGTATCTGGGCCAGGAAATGGGCATGTACGACACGCCCTACGACCGCTTCGGTTACCTGACGTACCAGATGTGGCGCGCCTGCCGGCTGGTGATCGATACCGGCATCCATCACAAGGGCTGGACACGCGAACAGGCCCAGGCCTACCTGCGCGACAACACCGCGTTGAGCGAGCACGAAGTGACCACCGAGGTGGACCGCTATATCGCCTGGCCGGGCCAGGCGCTGTCCTACTACCTGGGCGAGCTGAAAATGCTTGAGCTGCGCCACAAGGCAGAAACTGCACTCGGCGAGAGGTTCGACCTGCGTCACTTCCACGATGCGCTGCTGCAGACCGGTTCGGTGCCGTTGCCGGTGCTGGAAGCACGCATCGACCGCTTTATCGCCGATGGTGGCGTGTCGCCGTATCCAAATGACGACGCCGCAGATGCATCGGCAGAGGCGAACGCGTCTGCCAGCGACTGACACCTGCCGGCACATCATGGCTTTCCTGCAGTAACTGCGCTTTCCACTCTTCGGGGCGACGGATGACCACACACGCTGCAACCACGCAAGGCAAGTTCCACAAGCGGCTGAGTCTGACCGACCTGACCTTTATCGGGCTGGGTTCGATCTTCGGCTCCGGGTGGTTGTTTTCGGCCAGCCACGTGTCCTCGATTGCAGGGCCGGCCGGCATCGTGTCCTGGATCCTCGGCGGCATCGCGGTGCTGCTGCTCGGGCTGGTGTATTGCGAACTCGGTGCGGCGTTACCGCGTGCGGGCGGGGTGGTGCGCTACCCGGAGTATTCGCATGGCGCCTTGCTCGGCGCGCTGACCGGCTTCATCACGCTGATCGCGTTTTCCAGCTTGATTGCGATCGAAGTGGAAGCGGCGCGGCAATACGCAGCAGCGTGGTTCCCGTCGTTGAGTCAAGCAAATAGTACGCACCCCAGCGTGTGGGGCTGGCTGGTGCAGTTGGCCTTGCTGGTGCTGTTTTTCCTGCTCAACTATTTCAGCGTCAAGACGTTCGCGTTGGCGAACAACATCGTCAGCATCTTCAAGTTTTTGGTGCCTATCCTGGTGATCGTACTGCTGATGCGGCATTTCAATGCAGATAATCTCACCGTGCATGGGGTCGCACCCTCGGGCATGGCCGGCGTGGAAGCGGCGATCTCGGCCGGCGGCATCATCTTCGCGTACCTGGGGCTGACCCCGATCGTGTCGGTGGCCAGCGAAGTACGCGATCCACAGCGCAATATTCCCATTGCGCTGATCCTGTCGGTGGCGCTGTCAACGGTGATTTACGTGCTGCTGCAGCTGGCGTTTCTGGGCAGCATTCCTGCCGGGCAAATCGCACAAGGTTGGACTGGCATCGACAAGGCCTTCTCGCTGCCGTACCACGACATCGCCTTGGCCTTGGGCATGGCGTGGCTGGCCACGCTGGTGATCTGCGATGCGGTGGTCTCGCCCAGCGGCACCGGCAATATCTACATGAATGCCACGCCGCGCGTGGTGTACGGCTGGGCGCGGAGCGGTGGGTTTTTGCCGGGCTTGACGCGGGTGCACCCGGTGTCGGGCATCCCGCGTCCTGCGTTGTGGTTGAGCCTGGGCTTGTCGATCTTCTGGACGCTGCCGTTCCCTTCGTGGGAAACGCTGATCGGCGTGGTGTCGGCCGCCTTGGTGCTGAGCTACGCGGTGGCGCCGGTCGCGGTGGCGGCGTTGCGCCGCAGTGCGCCGGCGTTGCCACGGCCATTTTTCGTGCGCGGCCTGACGGTGTTGGGGCCGCTGTCGTTCATGGTGGCGGCGTTGATCGTGTATTGGTCCACCTGGCCGACCTTGTCGTGGCTGCTCGGCTTGCAGGTGCTCGCATTCGCGCTGTACGTGCTGTATCGCTTGCCCTCGCGTGAGGGGCGCACCCGATTGTTGCGGCAGGTGTGCGCGTCGTTGTGGCTGATCGTGTTCTTCGTGCTGGTGATGCTGGTGTCGTGGGCCGGCACGTTTGGCGGACACGGCTGGATCGCGTACCCGTTCGATACGCTGAGCGTGGCAGCGATTGCGTTCTTCATTTACCACTGGGGCGCGCGCAGCGGGTTGCGCAGCGACGAGCTGGCGCTGGAGGAAGACGATGGTGAGTGATGCGCGCCGCAGCGCATCTGCGTTGTGCCGGTGGCGTGCGCTGGTTGCGTGCATCGTGGTGTGGTCGGGTGTGGCACAGGCTGCGCCTAGCGTTGCCGATTACCAACGCTCGCTGGGCCTCCGCGAACAGTGGATCACGCTGACAGAGAATGTCGCCTGGCCGGCGCAGTGGCAGGACGACGGCAGGTTCTATTACCGCAAGACAGTGCCGGGCGGCTTCGTATTCGTCAGTGCCGATGTGGCCACGCTGCAGAAGCAGCCGGCCTTCGATCAGGCACGGGTGGCACAGGGCCTGAGTGCAGCAACCGGTAAGACCTATGCGCCGCTGCGGCTGCCGTTCGAGCGGTTTTTCTTTTCAAAAGAGGGCGAACGCAGCGACGGTGCGATTATCTTTGCACTGTACGATGCGGCCTGGCGCTGCACGCTGACCACTTACCACTGCGCGCCCGATGCACGGCCGCAGGCGCAGTCACGTCCACGCGGTTTCGGCGTGGTGCGCGACCCGCTGGTGCCGGCCGACACCACGCCGTCTCGCTCGCCGGATGCCAGGTGGGAGGTGCTGGCCGATGGTTGGAACCTGATGCTGCGCCGTGTCGCCGATGGGCAGGTAACCCGGCTCAGTAGCGACGGCCGTGCCGATGATTATTTCGACCTGGAGAGTGTTGCCTGGTCGCCGGATTCGCAGCAGCTGGCGGTCTATCGCGTGCGCCCCGGGCTGGCCCGCCGTGTCACCCGCGTGGAGGCCGCACCGGCCGGTGGCGGACAACCGGTGGTGCACACCCAGCTATATCCCAAGCCAGGCGATGCGGTGGATGTGGAGCGGCCAGTGCTGTTCGCGCTGGACGGCACACGGCGCGATGTGGAAACGGACATGTTCGACAACCCGTATTCGCTGTCGCCGCTGCAGTGGCGCAGCGATGGGCGCAGTGTGGCGTTCGAGTACGTGCAACGCGGCTTCCAGCGTATGCGCGTGATTGCGGTGGATGCCCGCAGCGGGCGCGCGCATGTGGCAGTTGGCGAAGACGCCCGCACGTTCGTCTATGCCGACCGCAGTTTTCGCCACGACGTGGATGGGCGCGGCGATGAGGTGCTGTGGATTTCCGAACGCGATGGCTGGCGGCACCTGTATCTGTTCGATGGGCGTAACGGCCAGCTGAAACGCCAGCTCACCCGCGGGCCGTGGGTGGTACGCGATGTACTGCGCGTGGACGATATGCAGCGCCGCATCTGGTTCACCGCCAGCGGGATGGATGCGGGTAAAGACCCGTACTATCGGCAGCTGTACAGCGTGGATTTCGATGGCCGCCGGTTGGTGCGCCTGACCCACACCGATGCCGACCATGATGTAGCGATTGCCGATGACGGCCAGCATTACGTCGATGTCTATTCGCGTCCGGATCTGCCGCCGGTGATGGAGCTGCACGCCATCGACGGGCAACTGCTGCACACCGTGGAGCGCGGCAACATCGACAAGCTGCAGGCCGCCGGCTGGCGTGCGCCGGAGACCTTCATGGCCAAGGGTCGCGACGGCAGCACCGACATCTGGGGCATGGTGGTACGCCCGCGCGATTACGACCCGCGCAAACGCTACCCGGTGATCGAAAACATCTACGCCGGGCCGCACGATGCCTTCGTGCCCAAGACGTTCTGGCCGTTCGGTTATCACTCCGGTGGCGACAAGCAGATCGGCATGCAGGCGCAGGCCGATCTGGGTTTCATCGTGGTGATGATCGACGGCATGGGCACCGCCAATCGCTCCAAGGCGTTTCACGATGTTGCGTGGAAGAACCTGGGCGATTCCGGCTTTGCCGATCGCATCGCCTGGCATCGTGCACTGGCGGCCAAGGATCCGTCTTACGACATCAGCCGCGTGGGCATCTATGGTGCGTCGGCGGGGGGGCAGAGCACGCTGGGAGCGCTCGAACGTCATCCGGAGTTCTACAAGGTGGGCGTGGCGTTTGTGGGGTGCTACGACAACCGCATGGACAAGATCAGCTGGAACGAGCAGTGGATGGGCTGGCCGGTGGACGCGAGCTACGTGGAGGCGTCCGGCGTGGTCAATGCGAGCAAGCTGCAAGGCGACCTGCTGCTGATTGTCGGCGAGCAGGACAGCAATGTGGATCCAGCGTCCACCGCGCAGGTGGTCGATGCCTTGATCAAGGCCGGCAAGGAGTTCGATCTGCTCAATGTGCCAGGTGGCGAGCATACGGTGGGCCGCTCCAGCGGGCCGATCGATTACGTGCAACGCCGCCAGTACGACTTCTTCGTGCGCCATCTGCGCAACGAGCCCACGCCGCACTGGAATTCCCTGCCGTCGGAGGCGCAATGATGCGTTTGTTTGCTCGATTCAAGCCACAACGGCGCGGCCGGGTTGCCGGCTTTTTGTGGTTCGTCGCGCTGCTGTCGGGCAACATGCCGCTGCTTGCCATCGCAGAAGAACTGCCATGCGTCGTCACCCAGAACGGGCGCCATGCGGTCTTCGTCGATGGTGCGCCGTGCACCAGCTTGGCCGCGCAACTGCACAACTCCAGCGCATGGCCAGCGGTGTTGCCGCAAGCCCTCGACGACGTGGTGGCTCTGCATGCCAATACGCTGGAAGCACCGGTGTATTGAGCGCAATTCGAGCCGGAACAGGGGCGCTTCGACACCACGAACGTGGACGTGCTGATTGCCGGGGCCCGCAGGCGCGGCCTTGCTGTGGTTCGGCAGCTGGAAGAACGGCCAGATGCATGACGTGCCGGAATGGATCAAGCGCAACGAGGCGACGTACCCGCGCATGCGCGACGCCAACGGCGAGCCGGTGGATGTGTTGTCGCCACAGCCAACATGCAGGCCGATGCGCGCGCGTTCACTGCGTTGATGCAGCATCTGTGCAAGGTCGATGGCGACCGCCACACCGTGATTCTGGTGCAGGTGGAAAACGAGCCGGGCGCGGTCGGCACCGTGCGCGACCACGGCCCGGCCGGCGAGGCGGCGCTCGCACAACCGGTGCCGGCCGAGATTGCGCGCGCGGTGGGTAAACCGCAGGGCAGCTGGCAACAGGGGTTCGGCGCCGAGGCTGCGTAAGCCTTCAATGCACATGCAACCGCCGCGTACATCGAGCAGAGGTGGCCGCCGCCGGCAAGCGTGTGAACCCATTGCCGCTCTACGTCAACACCTGGTTGCGCTACAAGGGCAAGCGGTATCCGGGCATGGACTATCCGTCCGGCGGCACCACGGTGAACATGGTCGCGCTGTTGCGCGCGGCCACGCCGTCGATCGATTTCATCGGCACCGACATCGACACCAACGATTACAACGAAGACACCAAGGTCATCGGCCAATACGCGCGACCGGACAACCCGGCCTGGGTGTCGGAAACAGGCTTCGGCGCCGCCACCGCACCGTCCCTGTTTCATGTACTGGGGCAGGGCGGCGTCGGCTTTTCGGTATTCGGAATGGATGGCAACCCCGATAGCGAGGCCAACCGCGCAGCAAGTGCGGCCCATGCGGCAAACTTCAAACTGCTCGGCCCGATGCAGCGGATTCTGGCGCAGGCCGCCTTCGCCGGCCGTCTGCAGGCGGTCGCCGAGCAATCCGGCGCGCCGCAGCGCACGCTGCGTTTCGGCGAATGGGAGGCCAAGGTCTCGTTCGGCGCGCCCATGTGGGGCGATGCGCCGCCCATTCTGCCCGGCAACGACGACCACGCCGGCCGGTGACTGGTGGCGCAGCTTGGGCCGGAGGAATTTCTGGTGACCGGCATGGCCGCACGCATTGAATTTTCCCGCAACGCGGCCGATACCCGTCATGGACAACTGTTGCGGGTGGAGCAGGGGCGGTATGGCGACGGGCGCTGGCAGGTGCAAAAGCAGCTCAACGGCGACCAGACCGATGACGGGCTCAACTTCGGGCGTGCGCCTGCGGACGGCAATGTGCCTGTGGTGTTGCCGGTTCGGGTGGGTACTCACTGCGCCGTGCTGATCGTGTTGTTGCCGCCTTCCGCCTGTTGTCTGCAATGGGTTGAGCCTTGTTCGAAACCACTCACCGCCACACCGGAGTCACCATGAGCATCAGCAGCATCGCAAGTTCCGGAATGCAGGTCGCCGCGCTGCGTCAGCAGGTAGCCGCCAGTAATGTGGCCCGTCTGCCGGTGGACGGCAGCCAACGTCAGTCTGTCGCGGCTAGTACGCAGGCCAATGGCGGCGTGGCAGCGAACGTGGTGAATGTCAGTGCCGACCCGTCTGCGCCAGCGACCGATCTGGTCGAAGGTGTATCGGCACGCAACGATTTCCAGGCAAATGCCAATGTGTTGCGTCGCTCCGACGAGATGCTGGGTAGCTTGTTGGACGTGTTGACCTAGCCGGTTCGGCCTACACGACGACGGTCTTCGACCTGTTGCATTGGATGCATGGCGCGTTCCGCAAGCGATCAGTGCACAGCGCCCCCACTCTGCCGGTTTGCTGCAGGGGTCTTGCCCACCCACCATCGCAGGACACGCTTTTCCCGACGGTCCCCGGGTCTGGCCGATTGCCGCGATGGCTGCCGGCACGCTCTCCTTTGCCGCGCTCAGCTGGGTCGCAACACCTCGGCCAAGCGCGCACCATCGGGCGCACCCAACCCAGTATTGGCATCCCAGCCGGTACAGGCGCGGAAGCCGGCGTTGTCGCCTGCCACGATGTCGCGGAATGCGCCCGGCTGGCCGTACAGGCGCGGCAGCACGAAATGGGGCTGCATGCGGTTTGCGCCGTAGATGCGCGCAAGCAGGGCCGCCCATAATGGTGCAGCGGCACTGGTGCCGCCCATCACTGCCGGCTGCCCGTTGATCGACAGGTAGTAGCCGGTCTGCGCATCGGCGTTGGCCGCCACATCGGGAACACCACGCATGCGCAGCTGGCGTGACTGCTGCTGTGCATCGGTCAGACGCAGATCCTTCTGCCAGGCTGGTCGTGCAAAGAACCTGCTTTCTCCACCGCCGCCGTTCGCCCATGCCTGCTCGTTGGCGCTGTCCGCCGTCACCTGGAGCCGAGTGCCGCCGCAGGCGAGCACGAACGGGCTGGATGCGGGAAAGCAGACATTCAATCCTGGCTGCCCGTCGCCGGCGCCGTCGTCGCCCGCGGCAATGCACACGGTGATGCCCATCAATGCAGCGGCCTGAAACGCACAGTCGTAGGCCTGGCGCGATTGCGGCGTCCATTGCGATTCGGTGAAGCCCCAGCTGATCACGATGATTCCCGGGGCATGCTCGGTGTCGTGGATGGCGGCGTTGATCGCTTCCAGAAAGCCGTTGTCGGTGTTGGGTGCGAAATACACCACCAGTTTGGCGCCCGGTACGAGCGCCCCGGCGATCTGGATATCCATCTGCGCTTCGACATCGGCATTTGCCGTACCGTGACTGACGGTGTTGGTGGCGCCGGGCAACAGCACATCCACCAGCGTCGGCATGGGGATGCGCAGCTGCGCGAAATAGGCGGCCATCTGCTCGCGTGCATAGCCGCCGCCCAGCACGATGATGCCGATGCATTGCCCGTGACCGTCGTGCTCGGGAAAGCCGTACAACTGCGCCAGCTGCGGTGGCGTGTACTGCATGATGGGGCCATCTTCCGGCGATGCCGGCGTGGGCGGCGGCGTCGCGGTCGGCAGGGATGCGCTTGCGTCAGGCACGCTGGGCAGCGTCTGCGCCTGCGGGCGCGCGTCCAGCCCCAGCACGGCGGTGACGATACCGGTGAGTGCCTGCGGAATCGATACAGGGCCGGTGCGGCCGCGATAGCGCGATGTGCCGTGCACGTATTCGCGCAGGCAGACATGGAACGCGGCCTCGCATTGCTGCACAGTGCCTTCAAGAATGACGTTGCCACTGTCTGCATGCGAATGTTCGACCGCCAGACCATAGCTGGCGGCAAAATCGGCAACGGCCTGCAGATCTGCCGCGCTGGCGGCGAAGCGTTCGCTGAACGCCGCGCGCGTCAATGCAACCGGTAGCGTGTTGGGCTGCAGCTGCAGCAGTGCATCGGCAGCGGCATTCAACGCCGGCATCCGCACCGCGAGCAGGACACGCAGGCGTTCGTCCTGCGGCGGTTTGCCGGCCTCCAGGATGGAGGGGACGGTGTGGCGCTCACTGCCAGCGAGGACTGTGTGCATGCGGGGAGACTTCCATTTAGGTGAGTGAGCCGAGGTGGGTTGGTGCATGTCGGAATGTAGCCGTTGCATGCTGCATGAACACTGCAACAAGCACCGCTGCCAGCGCACGGCCTTCTGCATTCAATGCCATGTGCGGGTGATAGGTGCAGCCGGTGCCACGTGCGATGGACTGCAATGCGAAGCGCTGAGGCATCGATTGGTGGGCCACCGGTCAATGACACCCAACGGCAGTGGGGTGCCGCAGGATCAGCATTGCCCGCTTCCGCCTCAGATCCTGCGACAGGGTGTCGCGTGGCTTGCAGCGCTGCCGGCCCTGGCGCATCCACGGCCGCCGCGAGTACACCGTTCAGCTGCCCACGCACAGTAGCGATGTGCAGATTTCCGCATGGGTGTCTGACCGCTGTCACAAGACGCGGTGCGTGAAGGCGCGCACGATGGGCCACGATCATTCGAGGGCGCAACGATGGACCGTAGAACCTTTTTGCGTCAGGGTATGGCCGCCACTGCGGCTGTTGGTGCGGGTGCCGTCCTGGCAATGCCGGCCACAACTGCCGCAGCAGCGGCGCTGCCTGCGCCAGTGCTTCCCCGGCTGGAACCGCTGCCTTCGGCCGCGCATGTCGGCATCAGGCTGTGCAGCTTTACTCACCTGCAACAGCACTGGACGGTCTACGAGCATCTGGACGACGCGCAAGGCCAGCTCACGGTGTGGAGCGACAGCGGCATGCTGCGGCTGGACAAGCGTACCGAGCCGGCGTATCCGGCCGAGGGCAAGCCATACTTCGGGTTGCCGCTGGCCGAGGTGGCGATGGCCGACGCCGACCTGCTGGCCGACCGCCTGCTGCGCGACGGCGACCCGGATGAGGCGCAGGTGCGCGATGTGGCGCCGCCGCCGGCTTCCTTGCTCGACCCCAAGGACAACGGCGGCCGTTGGCCTTGGACCACTTTCGTCGGCACGCGCGAAAGCCTGGACACCATGCCGATCCTGCCCAATGGCCGCAGCCGCACTTCGCGGCCGGAACACGCGTTTGCCGAACTTGGCGAAACGGCGCTGATCAAACGCCGCGAAGAAGGCGTGCTCGGCGGCTGGATGCCGGCGGTGCGCAAGGTGATGCGCTGCGAGGGCGAGCCGGACAGCTGGTACGACGTGTTGGTGTTTGCCGATGTGCGGGCACGCGATCGCTTCGTGGTGCAGACCTGGCACCGCACGATGAAGGTCAAGGCCGGCGCCATCGTCGCGGTGCACTACACGCACAGCTACCCCGAATTTGCGCCATCGCGCAGCGCCGCCACGGCCGAACAGTTCTACGCGGCGTTGATCGATTTCGCGGCGTACTGGCAGCAGGCGCTGGACGGCACCGTGCAGGCGCAGCTCCCCGATGCCAGCTGGAACGACATGGCGCAGTTCGCGTTCGCGCGTGAGCTGGTGGTACGTCCCGGCGGCGATTACCCCAAGTACGGCGCGGTGGAACGCGACTATTACGGCAACGAATACGACGGTTTCCAGGACACTTTCACCAGTTCTTTCTACGCCAATCTGGAGTGGGGCCGCTTCGCACAGGCTGCGGCGGTACTCGACAATTACTTCGATGAGTTCGTGCAGGACGATGGCCTGCCGAACATGCGTGGGCCGGAAGTGGGGCAATTCGGGCTGACCTTGTCGTTGCTGGCGCGGTATCTGCGTTACACCGGCGATGCGCCACGGCTGCGTCGCTTGCTGCCCAAGATTACCGCTACCGCGCAGGTGTTGTGCGCCTTGCACGACCAGGCGCTGGCATTGCCGCGCACCGCACACGGCTATGGCCTGCTGCACGGCTGGAACGAATCCGATGCCTGCCTGTTTCCCGATCCATCGCTGTGGTGGAAGCCGTATTACGCCAACAGCGCGTTGACCATCCGCGGCTGGGAAGACATTGCACAGGGATGGAGCACGCTCGGTGGCGATGCTGGCCAGGCCACCCAGTGGCAGCGCCGCGCGAAGCAACTGCGTGCGCGGCTGGAAGCCAGCCTGCGTGCCAATGTGCGTCGCGATCTCTCGCCGCCGTATGTGGGGCCGTTGCCCGGCACCAAACTGACCTTCCGCCAATCGCTGCTGCAGGAAAAGACCAGCGAACAGCAATGGCCGCACCGTGCGTATGCCGAGCTGCTGCAGGCCGATGTGTTGCCGGACGACCTGGCCCACCTGGTGATCGATTGCGTGCGCGGCCATGGCGGCACCAGCATTGGCGTGGTCGCCAATATCGCGCCGCCGGAGCCGGGTAGCCGCGACCTGCTCGGTTTTATTTCCTACGGCTATGCGCAACAACTGCTGCGTCTGGATCGCATCGAAGAATATCTGCTGTTCGTCTACGCGCACCGCTATCAGGTGCACACGCGCGGCAGCTGGACCGCCGGCGAAGTCAGTGGCATCACCGGTGGCATGCCGTTGTTTTGCATGCCTGCGCAGATGAGCATCCCGCTGCTGCTGCGCTGGATGCTGGTCAGCGACGACAGCGCGGGCGAGCAGTTGTTCCTTGCCCGCGCGGTACCGCGCGCATGGCTGGGCAGCGGTGCGCCGGTGGGCATCACCGCTGCGCCCACGCGCTGGGGCAAGGTCACCGTGACGCTGCGCACCGACGTTGCGGCGCGGTGCATCCGTGCCGATGTGCAGTTGCCCGAGCGCGCACCCAGGCGCACCTGGCTGACGCTGCGTGCTCCGGCAGGCACACGCCTGAAGCGCGTGCTGGTCGATGGCAAGCCGGTGCGACCGCAGGGCCCGCATGCTGATCGCGTCGCCCTGCCAAGCGCTGCTGCGTTGGTGCAAGTGCAGGCGTGGTACGTGTGAGCGTCGCTGCACGATGATCAAGCGTCGCTGATGCACGGCTGCATCGCACAAGATGCGGTCGCTGTGGTGCTGCAGACATCGCGCACCACAGTGCCACAACGTCGCTCGGCCGCAATGCTGCGTTCGTTCACAAGAGACCAGGACACATCGGATGACCGCACCGGCGTGTCACTGCTCAGGCAATGCAGGCATACCCGGAAGCAGGCAAAAGTACGCGATTTTCCGCATGCGTTTCGACTAAATTCGTCAAGACGGCGCGGCGGTGTTGCCGCAAGATTTTTTTAACGTAACGCATTTATGCTAGGTTACGTTAAAAAAATCTTGCGGCATGCGCTCTCAGGGGAGAGCGGTGCCGTTGCAGTTGCCGTCCTTGCATTCGTCGACACCTGTCGTTGAACCGACAGGTCGATGCAGTCGCTGTCGTGATCGATCTCCCATCTGTCCGCTGTTCCGGCGCGGCTTGGCCGTGCGCGGTTGCGCATGAAGGTGGGCCGTTCCCTGTGTCAGCACAAGGATTTCCGATGTCGCCCAGCCGCACTGTTGTTCTTGCCCAACGACTTGCCTTACAGAGCACTACGCTCGCTACAGCGCTGATGTTCGCGCTGGCAGTCACCGCGATGCCAGCTGCCGCGCAGCAGCGCAGCGATGACGCAGACGATGCCACTCAAACGTTGGATCAGGTCAACGTCACCGGCACCCATTTGCGCCGCGTCGATGCCGAAACCGCCAGTCCGGTGGTGGTGATCGACCGCCAGCGTATCGAAGACAGCGGGCAGAGCACGCTGGGGCAACTGCTGCAGCGCTTGCCGATGATGGCCGGCTTCCAGACCGGGCCTGCGCTCAATTCCAACTTCAGTCATGGCCGCGCGCTGGTGTCGCTACGCAATCTCGGACCAGAGCGCACGCTGGTGCTTGTCAACGGCCATCGCATGGCGGGGCCTGCCAGCAGCGTGGCATCAGCACCTGGCGTGGACGTCAACGCCATCCCCGCAGCGATGGTGGAGCGGGTGGAAGTGCTCACCGACGGCGCCTCGTCGGTGTACGGCTCCGATGCAATCGGCGGCGTGGTCAATGTCATTCTCAAGGACAGGTACGACGGTTTTGCTGCCACCGTGGACTACGCGCAAAGCTCGCATGGCGATGCCAATCGGCGCACGCTCGGGCTGGAATGGGGCAAGACCTGGGACCGCGGCGGTCTGATCCTGGGGCTTAGTCGCAACTCGATGAACCCGGTGTTCAATCGCGACCGCAGTTATGCGGCCAAGGCGGTGAAATATCTCGACGGACAGGTCGGCGAGATCCGCGGCGCCAACACCCGAGCCTTCCTGACCGACGGGCGCGTGCTGACACCGGTGGGTGGCGTCGCGCCGGGACCGGTCGGCGAAGATGCCTTCCGCCCCTACAATCGCGCCACCGACAGCTACAACGTCTACGACACGCAGTATCTGATTACCCCAATCCAGCGGACCAACGCTTCGCTGCACGGCAGTTTCGACGTGACCCAGGCGGTGCAGGCTTATGTGGATGTCTTCTGGACGCGCAGCAAGACGGTCTCGCGGCTGGATGCTTACGACCTGGAAATGCAGGACGCGGTGAACAACTACTACAACCCGTTCGGCGATCAACTGGACGCCTACTATGTGCGTTCCCCGCAGGCCAATACCCGCGTCTACACCTCCACCATGTTCCAGACCAATATCGTTGCCGGCCTGCGTGGGCGCCTTGCCGATAGCAGCTGGCAGTGGGATGCGGCCGCCGGCTATGCGAACTACAAGGACACCTTGGTACGTAACGGGTTCTCGGTGACATCCAAATTGAACAATGCGGTTGGCGCGTCGTTCCTGGACAACGATGGAGTGGTCAAGTGCGGCGCGCCCGGGGCGGTGATTGCCGGCTGCACGCCGATCAACGTCTTCAATCCCAATGATCCGGCCACCATCGCCGCATTGCGAGGCACCCAGCTGGCGGTGGATCTGATCGACAAGAGCCAGATGCGTTTTGTCGAGATCAGCGCCAACGGCGACCTGTTTAAACTGCCAGCCGGCGCGGTGCAGGCCGCGGTCGGCCTGGTGTATCGCACCAACAAGTTCGTACAGGGCACGACGAGTGATGTGGCCGCCGCCGATGCCGACGGCAATTGCGACTACAACGACGGCTGCATCCTCAAACAGGGGCGCGACGAGGCGGTAAGAGAGGCCTATGCAGAACTGCTGGTGCCGCTGCTGAAGGACGTGCCGTTTGCTGAGGTCTTGAATCTGAATCTCGGCTCGCGGTATTCCACGTACGACGCTTGGGGCAACACCACCAACAGCAAAGTCGCGATCGAATGGCGGCCGATTGCGAATCTATTGGTACGCGCCACCGGCTCGCAGGTCTTCCGTGCGCCGGCGTTGGGCGATTTGTATGGCTCGCCCTACAACACTGTGTTCGACACTACCGCCGATTTTCAGGACCCGTGTACGGGCTTCACCGGTGCGCCAAACCCGGCCTGCGCGAACGTGCCCAACGATGGCAGCTTCACCAATACCGCACAGTTCAATGTGGTTACCTCCGGCGCCAACAATGTGGGATTCAAGCTCAAGCCGGAGCGTGGCCGCTCCTACAATGTCGGGTTGGTCTATGACCCGGATCGGGTGCGTGGGTTATCGCTCAATGTGGATAGCTGGCGAGTCGTGCTGGACGACATGCTGAGCGGTGTCGGCGTGCAACAAGTGGTCAATGATTGCTTCGACGGCAGTGAATCTGCGTTTTGCCCACTGATTCAACGCGATACCGCAGGCCAACTGACGCGCGTGTCGGTGCCGTTCGCGTACAACAGTGGGAAGGTCGATACTCGCGGCTACGATGCAGGCATCCATTACACGCTGGCCAATACCGCTTGGGGCGCGTTTGCGGCGGAGGTGGATGCCACGTTCTTTTCCAGCTATCGCTTTGCGGGCGATGCGCATAACTACGTTGGCGAAAATTCCAGCTGGGGCAACATGCCACGCTGGCGCGCAGTCGCCAATCTGGCATGGGACAAAGGCCCGTGGCATGCGAGCTGGAACACACGTTACTTGGGCCGTACCGTCAACGGCAGCCAGTATGAGAATTTTTGCGCCGACACCAATGCCGATGGCAGTTGCGCCTATTTCCGGATCGGCTCGGTGGTGTATCACGACGCTTCGCTGAGCCGGAAGATTGCATCGCTGCATAGCACGCTTGCCGTAGGTGTCGACAATCTGGGCGACCGTAAGCCACCACGGTTCTACAGGTACTCCAATGCGGCCAATACCGAAGCGAGCACTTACGACACCCTGGGGCGGTATTTCTGGAGCCGCCTGCGAGTGGAGTTTTAGACGCGGCTGACAAAACAGAGCGAGCAGTCGGCGTGCGGATGTCGACGGCACGCGGAGATGTTCGCTTTGCGTCGCTTTACTTCGTGTTGAGCTATGTGCTCACAGCGTAAACAACTATGGTGAGTAGCGCTGCGTTACATGGGGTGCCATGCAGCGGGCAGTACCGCCGTTGTCTATCGTCGATGCGCGCCAGCCGCCGCATCGATCGCGCTGTCTTGCACGCTAATGGGATGGATGCATGAGGGAGTTACGCTGGACGTCGTTTTGGGCTCGGCACCGGCACCGGCGCTGGTTGCGCTTGACCCGGCGCACCGGCGCTGCTGCGCTGTTGTGGACATGCATCATGCTTGGCTGGTCACTTGCGGTCGCACAGGAAGCGCCGGTCGCCCAGCCCAACGCGATGATCGGCGAGCCGCTGTTCCGTGGCCTGGACCACCCGATACCCGACAGCGCGGTGCCGTTTGCGCCGGGCGGGCAACTGGCACGGATCTACGCTGCCGATGTTGCGCATGGCGCAGGTCAGGCGCCGGGCAATGATTTCTGGATCGACCGCATGCTGGCGCGCGAGGGAACCGGCGGTGGCTTCGACGATCGCAACGACTGGCTGTTTACCCGTGGTCGCGCTGCGTATCTGACGTATCACGCGCCTGATGCGCCGGGATTCGTCGGGCAGGTGGCGTATTGGCATTCCACCGATTACGACGCGTTGTTCCACATCTACACCACGCTGGGCAAGCGTCATGTTCAATGGAAGGAGCGTTCGCTGCAGCGGCGGCAGACACCGAGTTATTTCACGACGGTGTTCGAAGATGCCGGCGCAGGCGTGCGCATGCGGCTGGTCAAGTACATCACCGAACAGAACGTGGCGGTGGCCAGTGTCGTGCTGTCCAGTCTGGATGGCGGGGCGCACACGGTATCCCTACAAGCAGTCTCCCCGATTGCCCAGCATGCCGATGGCAAGGAGCTGACCGGCGCATTCGACGCCTACAACCACATCACGACGGTATTTCCGCGTTTATCCGGCGATGGATTCCATGTCGAGGGGCAACGCCTGGTTCGCGAGGTGGACATTCCCGCCAGCGGCGAAACCGCGGCAATCAAGTTGCAGCTTGGCATGCTGACCCGCGAGTTACCCGAAGCGCGCGCCGAGTACACGCGCATTGCCTCGCAAACGCCGCAGCAGGCCTACCAGCAGCATGTGGCCAGCTACAACCACTGGTGGGTGGACAACCTGCCGTACCTGGACACGCCTGACGAGAACATCAGCAAGAGCCTGTTCTACCGTTGGTGGGTACTGCGCTTCAACTTTCTCGATGCCAACGTCCCCGGCAACGACTATCAGTTTCCGGTCGCCATCGAGGGCGTGCTCGGCTACGACAATGCCATCGTGCTGACGGCCGGGATGTTCCTGGACGATCTGAAGTACCTGCGCAATCCGCTGTACGCCTATGGCACCTGGCTCAGCGCGGGCGAAACCGCGGGCGGCGGCAAGTACACCGACAACCCGGGCTCGCCGGAGAACTGGTCCAATTCCTACGCGCAATACATCACGGCCGCCGCATGGCGGTCGATGCAGATCCACGGGGGGCCGGCGGCGCTGGTGGGCAAGTTGGCACGCTATGGCAGCGGTGACGTGGATGGTGTGTTGGCCGCCTACGATCTCAATCACAACGGCTTGATCGAATACGACTGGGCAGCGATGACCGGTAACGACGCCGATGCGGTGTCGTTCGATTGGGCCGCTCAACACGGCCAGATCCGCATGGACCGCACCGAGAGCGCCTATGTCTATGCCAATGCGCAGGCGGCAGCGCAGGCCGCGGTGCTCGCAGGCGATACCGCCACTGCGCAGCGCATGCAGGCCACCGCGCGCCGCATCCGCAAGGCCACGCTTGAGGTGTTATGGCAGGATCACAGCGACACGCCCGATTCGGTCGGGCTCTATGGCGATCTGCTCAAGCATCGCCAGGCCGACGGTCCGCGGCTAGCGGTCGATTGGAAGGAAACCAACAACTACTATCCCTTCAGCGTGGGCTTGATGCCCAAGCACGGCGATAGCGACTACGACCCCAAGTATGTGCGCGCATTGCGGCTGTTCGCCGACGCAGCGCAATACCCGTTGTTTCCGTTCTACACCGCCAACCAGGTGGACATGCAGGCGCGCGGCAGCGGCACCGATGTGGGCAGCAATAATTTTTCCACCATCAATGCAACCGTGGCGTTTCGCCTGTTGGGCTCGGCCTTGCGCGATTATCCCAGCCCATATTTGAACGCGCAGAGCTATCGCAAATTGCTGTACTGGAACGCGTGGGCGCCCTTTATCAATGGCGACAACCGCTATCCGGACCAGAACGAATTCTGGGCCAAGGGCAGTGCCAGGAACGGCGGCAAGATCGGCTACCGCTCGTGGATCCACCATACCCAGCTGGGCGCGACCAACTTCACCATGATCGAGGATGCGATGGGCTTTCGCCCGCGCAGCGACGGCAAGATCGAGCTGTATCCTATCGATATCGGCTGGGATCATTTCGCCGCTGACAATCTGCGCTATCGCGACCGCAATCTGAGCATCGCCTGGGATCGCGATGGCAGCCACTACGGCGGACGGATCCCCAAGGGCTATAGCGTCTATCTGGATGGCCGCTTGGCGTTTCGCGTGGATCGGCTGGCACACGTGATCTACGACCCGGCCAGCGGGCAGGTGAGCCCAGCGCCGGATGCGGTCAATCGCAATGGTGCCGCGCAAGTGCTCCAAGCCCATCCTGCTGCAGTGGCCTCGATGACGCAGGTGTCGTTCGCCGCCGGCACGCGGATCGCGCAGATCCTGGCCAAGGCCGGTGTGGATGTGACCCTGCCACCAGCGCGTAGCCGCAACCTGGCGCAGGGCGCGCGTGTCAGCGCCAGTTTTGCTGCTGCTGGTTTGCCAGCAACGGCTGCGGTGGACGGCAGTACCGCCAGTACGCCGTTCTGGGGCACCGCAGGCTCGCCGTCCGCCAGCGACTGGATCGCACTGGACCTGGGCGGCATGCGGACGCTGGATCAGGTGGTGCTGTACTTCTATCGCAGCTCCTCGCCGGGCGGCGATCAGAACGGCTTTCCGTCCGGAACGCAGCCTGGCTACGCAGCACCGTGGGTCTACGCCGTGCAATATCAGGACGGCAGCGGGGCGTGGAAGACCATTCCCGGGCAGGTGCGCGATGCCACGATGGCTGAAGGCAATCGCAATCGGGTGCGCTTTCCCGCAATCCAGACCGCAGCGCTACGCGTGGTGGTGACCCATGCCGGCACGGCGCGCACGGGCATCAAGGAAATCCAGGTGTTCGACAGCGGCTTGCCGGCGCCGGCGTTCGCGGGCAACACGCCGCCGCAGGTGCAGGCGTGGCAGTTGGACACTCTCGGTGCCGATGGTGCGGTGGTGGTGCAGGCACGCGTCGGCGATGACGGCTTGCCCAATGGCTCGCTGCAGGTGCACTGGCGTGTGCAGCAGGCACCGGAAGGCGGCGATGCGGTGTTTGCCGATGCCGCTGCGCTGCAGACGTCGGTGCGTTTCACCCGTGCCGGGCAGTACACCTTGCGTCTGGTTGCCAACGACGGGGCGCTGATGGGGCATGCCGACGTGCAGGTCAACGCCCCGGCCTCTCGCCCGCTACAGAGCATCCCGTTGCAGGCCATGGCCAGTGTCAGTGCGCAACTCACAGGCATGCAGTACCGCGTGCAGGCCTTGAACGATGGGTTTATCCCAAAGGCAGGCAGTTTTCCCAGTGGCAGCCTGCGCTGGGGCAGTTACGGGCTCGACCAGCCGGCAACAGTGTGGTTGCAGTATCAGTGGCCACGACCTGTGCGGCTGTCGTCCAGTGCGCTCTATCTGTGGAACGACCAGCCCAACGGTGGGGTGGCCGCGCCTGCCAGCTGGAAGTTGCAGATGCTGCAGGACGGACGTTGGCAGGACATCGTCAGCAAGAGCGGGTACCCGATTGCCGCGGCGGCAACCGGCGCCGCAAGCACCGCCAGCTTTGCGCCGGTGGTGACCAACGGACTGCGCGTGGTGTTAACGACTCAGACCACGTCCGACGGGCACGCCGCCATTGGCGTAGACGAATGGCAGGCACTGTCTGAGCTGCCCAAGCAGATGGAGGCGATCGATCTGCGCACTGCTCCCGGGCAGACGCCGTCGCTGCCACAGGAGATCACCGCATTCTTTGCCGATGGCAGCGTGCTGCCGGTGGCGGTGCAGTGGTCCGATCTGGCCGCCAGCCGCCTGGGCCACGAAGGGGCGGTGGAACTGCAAGGCTTGGTGGAAGGCGCGATTCCCGTCAAGGCCACCATCTGGGTACGCGCAACGCCGCCCGGGCAGATCAATACCGTGCAGCCATTGCCGACGGTGACTGCGGTGGTCGGGCATGCACCGACGCTACCGGGTTTTGTCACGGTGCAATACAACGACGGTTCGCGTGAACGCTTGCCGGTGCAATGGCCCACGCTGGAAGCCGCGCGCTACGCACAGCCTGGCGAGATCCAGCTCACCGGCACTGCGCAAGGGCGTGCACCCGCCGGGAAAGTCTCGGTGCCGCTGGTATTGCAGATCCAGGCGGCTGCACCATGATGCGTCTGTTCTCCCGCGTGGTCGTACTGGCCTGCGGGTTGTCGCTGGCCAGCGCTCCGGCCTGTGCCGTGCAGCCGCCGCAGGGAACGCAGCTGCACGCACCCGGCAATCCCATCCTTGCCGACGGCAGCGAATATTCCGCCGACCCCGCGCCACTGGTGGCCGATGGCAAGCTGTACATCATTGCCGGCCGCGATACCGCTGCTCCCAATCTCAACGCGTTCGTCATGCCTGGCTGGCAACTGTTCGTCAGCAGCGATCCGGCTAGCGGTGAATGGACCCACTACCGCGATGTGCTGCGGCCCCAGCAAGTCTTTGCCTGGGCAGACAAGGGTCATGCCTACGCGTCCCAGATCGTGCAAGGCCCAGATGGGCGTTACTACCTGTATGCGCCAGTGCAGCAGCGCGATTCGCCCAACGCCGATCCTTTCGCGATCGGCGTGGCCGTGGCCGATAGCCCACTTGGCCCGTGGGCCGATGCACACCCGCAAGGTCCGGTGGTCTCACAGTCGGTGCCGGGCCGCAACGACATTCAGAACATCGACCCGACCGTGATGGTCGACGACGACGGAAGGGTGTATCTGTATTGGGGCACCTTCGGCGCGCTGTATGGCGTGGAGCTGCAGCACGACATGGTGTCCTTCAAGGGAAGGCCTGTTCTCGTTGACACGCTGGATGGCTATTTTGAAGCGCCCTGGCTGTTCAAGCGCAACGGCACCTACTACCTGGCGTACGCGGCTAACAACGCCGGTCGTCTTTCACCATGCACGCCCACGCTGTATCACGCGTGCATCGCCTATGCGAGCGCGCCAACACCGCTTGGCCCGTGGACGTATCGCGGCATCGTATTACCGCCGGTGTCCTCGACTACCTCGCATCCGGGCATCGTCGAATTTCAACGGCAGTGGTATCTGGTGTATCACACCGCCGACGCGCAGGGCGGCGGGCATTTCCGCCGCAGCGTGGCGATCGACCGGCTGGAATGGGACGACAGCACTCAACCGGCCAGCATCCGCACCGTCGTGCCGACGCGGCGCCCCATGCCGCCGGTGCCGCCCAAACGCAATCAAGCGCCGTCGGCCTACGCAACCGCGTCCAATGGGCCCGATATCCCGGTGCAGTACTGGATCGCCGCGCTCAACGACGGCATCGTCAAAGCCAATCCATTGCCGCCGGAGATGTGGGGCAGCTGGACGGAGAACAATCCACCGCAGCAATGGCTGCAATACAGCTGGGCGCAACCGATCACCCTGGATCGCACGCGCATCGTGTTCTGGGCCGACCACCCTGCAGGTGCCGACGTCGGCGTGGCGCCGCCAGCGCGCTGGCATCTGGAGTACCGGCACGCTGGGCGATGGCAGCCGGTGCAGCCGAGCGATGGCTATGGCACGCGCATCGATCACGATGAAGCGGTGTCGTTCGCGCCGGTGACGACGCGCTGCGTGCGTGTTGTGATGGATGCCTCTGGCAACGCGTCCAGCTACGCTGCGCTGGCGGTGCAGGAGTGGGAAGTGTTGGCACCGCAGCCACAACGCGTGCCACATGCCACTGCCGCCGACAGCAAGCGTTGCGATGCGCCGTGAAGCAGCTGCCAAAGCGTCAGCTGCGGCAGTCGAACGGTTGCTGAGGGCGCGTAGGCATCGGAGTGCACTGGCGGTATATGACGTTTTGGGGCTCAGATGCCGCACGCGCGCACGCACGTGCTTCGCGAACGCGCACCGGGTGTTCAGGCGTGCTTATGCGCTTCACGCCACATAGCCAGCAGAGGCTCCGGATGCAGATAGTCAGCGCACCAGCGCTGCCTGGCGACCCGCCGCAACATGCATCGAGTGTGTCTGCCGCAGCCATTGCAGCCAGGGGCTCGGCCATCGTCCCTCAACGCCAAGCTGTGTTCCACACTTTCCATGAGGTCGCAGGTGCCACATATCCCCGCCATGCGCTTACCCACCATCGCAGCGTGGTGCTTGTCTCTCGCACTCATGCCGCTCCTGTCAGCGACTGCAGCGCCGCTGGCAGCGCCCACGCCAGCGCAGTACGCGCAGGCAATGGGTTTGTCCGATCATTACGCCTCGCTGGTGGACCGGCAGCCCACGGCACCGGTGTGGGTGGATGCCGGGCATTTTCTGTATCGGCGTGAAGTGGCACGCAGCAACCAGCTGCCGGCGATCGAATACCGCTTGGTGGAAGCCGCCAGCGGCCGCAACACATTGGCCTTCGATCACGCGCGGCTGGCCGCAGCCTTGACGCAAGCCGGTGCCAAGGCGGTCGATGCAGGGCGCCTGCAGCTGGAGAAGCCCGTCCTGAAACAGCAGCGCCTGAGCTTCCAGTTGGCGAAGCTGGGCTGGCAATGCGATCTGCTGCGCGATCGCTGCGCACAGTTGCCCGAACGCGATGTGCCGGCCGAATCGATGGACATGCGCCTGCCGCTCAAGCAGGGCGAACGCCAGGCCATCGTGTCGCCGGATGGTCGCTGGCGCGCCTGGGTGGAACGGGCCAATCTGATCATCGCGCCTGTCGGAAGTAACGAGCGCAGCGTGCTCAGCCATGATGGCAGTGCAGAGGATTACTACGCGCTCGACAGCGTGGTGTGGTCGCCGGATTCGCAGCATCTGGCGGCGTATCGGGTCAAGGCGCCACCGCCGCGCATGGTGTATTACATCGAATCGGCGCCGGCCGATCAGGTGCAGCCGAAATTGCATCAGCAGGTCTACCCCAAGCCGGGCGATGCGTTGCCGGTGATGCAGCCGGTGTTGTTCGACGTCGCCACGCACGCAGCGTATTCGGTAGCGATGACCCTGCTGCCCAATGCCTTCACCTTGAGCGAGATGGTCTGGTGGAAGGACAGTCGCGGGCTCACCTTCGAATACAACGCACGCGGCCACCAGCTGTACCGGGTGATTGAAGTCGATGCACGCACCGCCGCCGCGCGCACGCTGATCGAAGAAACTTCGCCTACGTTTATCGAATACTCCGAGCTCAGTGGCGTGCATGAAAACGGCGGTAAGCACGCACGCCAGGATCTGGACGATGGCGCGCAGATCGTGTGGGCATCCGAGCGCGATGGCTGGGAGCATCTGTATCTGTACGACGGCCGCAGCGGCGAGGTGATCCGCCAGATCACCCGTGGCGACTGGGTAGTGCGCAAGCTCGATCGCATCGACGAAGCCGCAGGGCAGGTGTACTTCACTGCCTCCGGCATGCAGCCCGGCGAAGACCCCTATGACCGCCACGCCTATCGCATCGGCCTGGACGGCAGCGGGCTCACCGCACTGACGCCGGTTGCTGCCGATCATGAGGTGCGCTATTCGCCGGATGGAAAGTGGATGCTGGACCTGTACTCGCGGGTGGATCTGGGCCCGGTACTGGAGCTGCGGCGCAGCGCAGATGGCAGCCTGGCACGCACCGTGGAGCGCACCGACCTGAGCCGCCTGCTGGCGGCAGGGTGGCAGGCGCCGCTGCCGTTCCATACCACCGGGCGCGATGGCAAGACCGACATCTGGGGCGTCATCTATCGCCCGCTGCAGCTCGATCCGCAGCAGCACTACCGCGTCATTGAAGACATCTATGCCGGTCCGCAGGGCTCATTCGTCCCCAAGAGTTTCAGCACCGCCACACCATCGCTCACCGGGCTGGGTTTTGCGGTGGCATCCATCGATGGCATGGGCACCAACAACCGATCGCGCGCCTTCCACGATGTGGCCTGGCGCAATCTCAAGGACGCAGGGTTGCCGGACCGGATCGTCTGGCACAAAGCTGCTGCCGCGCACTACCCGTGGTATGACATCCACGGCGGTGTCGGTGTGTACGGCACCTCGGCAGGCGGTCAGAACGCACTGGGGGCGCTGCTGTTTCATCCGGAGTTCTATGTGGCGGGCGTGGCCAATTCCGGTTGTCACGACAACCGCATGGACAAGATCTGGTGGAACGAGCAGTGGATGGGCTGGCCGGTAGGCCCGTGGTACGCCGAATCGTCGAACGTGGAGCACGCCGCACGTCTGCAGGGGCATCTGTTGCTGGTTACCGGCGACATGGATATGAATGTCGACCCTGCCAGCACCTTCCAGGTGGCCGACCGCTTGATCAAGGCCGGCAAGGATTTCGATCTGCTGGTCGTGCCCGGCGGTGATCACGGTGCCGGCGGCGTCTACGGCAAACGCCGTGTGCTGGATTTCTTCCTGCGCTGGATGCAGCAAGCGCCAACGCCGGAGTGGAATCGCACCGCAGCAGCACCGGTCGCAGCGTCGCCGTGATGCGCGCGCGTCGCGGCTCGCGTGCTTTGATTTGATCGCATGCGCAACGCATCGAGCACGATGCCCGGCCTGCGTGCCGGTTCTCGTCATCTTCATCTGCACCCCAGTCGCCGCACAGCAGTGCGCATGCGTGCGGGCGCAAGCGCGGTCACACCACAACGCATGATCGTTCAGTTGCAAAACATGCTGTTTTCCGCATGCGCTGTCGCCAAATGCGACAAGACGCAGCGTCTACGCACAGGCACATTGTGACCAACTGCTGAAACTGGAGCGCACGGGCGCATCCAGTGCGAAACCCACTTCCTTTCCGACAACAGGCATTGCTGCGCGGCCGTTCGGTCGCCTGTGTCGCAGGTTGTCTGCGTGTCTGCACCACGGCCGCGGCCCGTGGTTGGCTGCAGCATGCCTCGCCATCTAGGTCGACCTGCGCCGCTGTATGCCGGCACGGGCGTGTGTTGCCCATCGTTTTGTCTGTCATACCACGCAGGAGCACTGCATGCCGATGTTGCCGTTCTCCCGCACCACCGGCACGACCACGCAGCCGTTACCGAGCAGGCTCGCCACCGCGTTGTTGCTGGCGCTGTCGGCAGGTGCGGCAGCGCCGGTGTCTGCGCAACAGGCCACCGGTGGCGATGCAACGCAGACGCTGGGCAGCGTGGTGGTCACCGGCTCGCGCTTGCGCCGCGTGGATACCGAAACTGCCAACCCTGTGGTCATCGTCAGCCAGCAACAGATCGCCGCCACCGGCAAGGCGACCGTGGGCGATTTGTTGCAGGAATTGCCATCCATCGCCGGCAACGCCACCAACCCGTATACCAACAACGGCGGCGGTACCTGGGCTTCGGCCATCTCGCTGCGTGGCCTGGGCGACAAACGCACGCTGGTGCTGGTTGACGGCATTCGCCTGGCTTACAACGACGTCAATGCCATTCCTTCGAGCATGATCGAACGCATCGAGGTGCTCAGCGATGGCGCCTCTGCGGTCTACGGCTCCTATGCGATCGGCGGCGTGGTCAACTTCATCCTGCGCTCGCGCTTCGATGGCGTGCAGTTCAGCAGCGACGTCGGCACCAGCAGTGAGGGCGACGGCAACCGACGCAACCTCACGCTGACCACCGGCAAGACCTGGGAGCGCGGCAGCCTGATCGGCAGCCTGTCGTATCACAACATCGATGCGGTGTCGGCAGCGGCGCGCCATGACTCCAAGGATGCGCTCGCGCTGACCAATGGCCAACCGGTGAAGCAGGGCTCCTCCGCCACGCCCACCGGCACGGTCAATTTCAACGACGGGTCGGATCAATCTCAGCTGCTCGCGCCATCCAATGGCTGCGGGCGCGCCACCCTCAGCAGCGGGGTCAGCGGGCGCGCCGGCCCGAACGATTTCCACTGTTACAGCGCCAGCGCGGACTCCTACAACTACGGGTCTGTCAAGCCAACTGTGTAAGCAGGTTTTTCATAGCGCATTCATCGGCACGCGTTCTTCGCCGAACATCACCTGGAAGCTTTGCAGAGCCGGTTTCCAGTGATGGATGGACCGCCAGTTCTTCGATGCCTCGCGCACGGCCAAAAACAACGATTTGAGCGCCGAATCGTCGTTGGGGAAAATACGCCGGTTGCGGGTGAGCTTGCGCATGACCATGTTCAACGATTCGATGGCATTGGTGGTGTAGATCACCTTGCGGATCTGCGGCACGAACTGCAAGAACGGGATGATGTTGTCCCAGTTGCCCCGCCACAAGCGGACCACCGCACGGTATTTGTCGCCCCACTGCGTGTCCAGCGCCTCCAGTTCCGCCGCCGCTTCTTCCGCCGTGGCCGACTGATAGATGCGCTTG
>NZ_JBBYGR010000049.1:0-64280 GCF_038405005.1 Xanthomonas sp. JL1
ACCCGCAGGCCGCGCGTTGCTTGAACACCTGGGGCCAGTGGAGCGGCCGGTTCATCTGCTGATGGATCGCGCTTACGAAGGCAATGAAACCCGCCAGTTGGCGCTCGATCTTGGCTTCGTGCCGGTGGTTCCACCCAAGTCCAATCGGGTCGATCCTTGGGAGTACGACAAGGAAATGTACAAACGGCGCAACGAAGTGGAGAGGCTGTTCCGTCGCTTGAAGGGCTACCGACGGATTTTCACGCGCTTCGAGCAGCTGGATGTCATGTTCCTTGGCTTCCTCAGCTTCGTTCTGGTCGTTGATGGGCTTCGAATGTGTTAACAGGCCCTAATGATTCGCTCTGATGCCACCTGTGCACAGGGCATGCGGTCATGCGCCTGCAAGAGCTGCGCAAGAACGACGTCGTTGGTGTTGACATAGCGCGTTTCGCTGCCAGGCACACAAAGCAACGGTCTCGCAACCAACACTTCTAACAGCGCTTGCGCAGTTGCTGGAAATGAAGCGCTGGCTTTATCCGTGCCGCTCATCTGCGACGGCTCGAAATACGCTGGCAGGCCAGAGGTATGCTTGAGCAGTTGCGCAAGGCTGATGTGTTCCCAGCGCTGCAGCAATCCGGGCAAATACTGTCTTGCCGGCTGACCCGGATCGATCAGTTGCATGATCAGCGTGCTCACAAACAGCTTGCTCACCGAAAACGCAGGAAAGATCTGCTCTGGCGTTACCGGCTGCTTCATGTCCATACCAGCAAGCCCATCGACGCCGCCAAATAGCGGCTTGCCGTTGTGCACAACAGACACCGCCTGCCCGACAATGCCGCAACGCTGACGGTTGACATGCAGCTGTTGGGTCAACGCGTCCTCAAGCGACGCAGGCGCGGCGATCGCCGGAAAACAGCACACCTGCGCGACAAGCATCCCCGCAGCGGCAAGCCAGCACAGCAGACGTTTGGACGGCTGACGCAATCGACGAGATTGCACTTGATGCTGCACTGGTGACCTGCCATCGAGCAGATCCATTTGCCTGCATACCATCGCTGCCGACCACATGCCCATCGCCCGCTCCTGCGTTGACGGCGCAAGTCTAGCAGCCCCTCAACAGGGGCTCAGTGCCCCGCTGCCGCCGCTGCACTCCCGGCACCGGCGCCGAACGGCCGCTTGGCCAGCCACAGGAAGAAGATGATTGCCAGAAAGGTCCAACCAAGCAGATAGAAGATGTCGTTGAAGCCCATCTGCGACGCCTGGTGGTTGATCATGTTGTTGAGCGATGCAGCGCCACGCTTCAGGTCGCCCTGCCCCATCGCAGCCAGTCGTTCCTGCATGCCGGGCGTGTACACCGAAATGTGTTCGGTGATGTGCGCGTGATGCACCTGGGTACGGTGTGCCCACAGGTAGGTGCTCAACGATGCGGCGAAGCTTCCGCCCAACGTACGCAGGAAGGTGGCCAGACCAGAACCTGCAGCGATTTCGCGCCCATCCAGATCCGACAGCAGGATCTGCAGCACCGGCATGAAGAACAGCGCCACGCCCACGCCCATCACCAGCTGGATGGTCGCCACATGGCTGAAGTCCACCTGCAGGTTGAAGTTGGAACGGAAGAAGCTGGTGAATGACATGAAGATAAAGGCGATGGTAGCCAGCAGGCGCAGGTCGAAGCGCAGCGCGTATTTGCCCACGAACGGCGTCATCAGCACCGGCAGGATGCCGATCGGCGCAGTCGCAAGGCCGGCCCAGATCGCGGTGTAACCCATGTCGCGCTGCAGCCATTGCGGGATCAGCAGGCTCACGCTGAAGAACGCGGCATACGCCACCACCATCGCCAACGTGCCGGTGCGGAAGTTGCGATGCCGGAACAGCTTGAGATCGACGATGGGGTCCTTGTCGGTCAGCTCCCAGATCACGAACACCACCAGCGCCACCGCAGCGACGCAGGCCAGCACCACGATCTTGTCGGAAGAGAACCAGTCCTCGTCATTGCCCAGGTCCAGCACCAACTGCAGCGCACCCACACCGGCCACCAGCAGGATCAGGCCGATGTAATCCATGCGCGGCTTTTCGAGCTGTTCGGGGCGATGCCGCAACTGCGAACCCACGATACTGCTGGCGATGATGCCCAGCGGCACGTTGATCAAGAAGATCCATTCCCAGCTGTAGTCGTCGGTGATCCAGCCACCGAGAATTGGCCCGGCAATCGGCGCCACCACGGTGATCATCCCCAGCAACGCCAGCGCCTGCCCGCGTTTTTCGCGCGGATAGATCGACACCAGCAGACTCTGGGTGATGGGATACATCGGCCCGGCGACAACGCCCTGCAACGCACGCGCCACCACCAGCATGCCCATGCTCTGCGCAAGCCCGCACAGCAGCGAGGCAATGGTGAATGCCAGCGTGGACCACACGAATAATTTGGTTTCGCCGAAGCGCCGGCTCAACCAACCGGTCAACGGCAACGCGATCGCGGTGCTGACCGCGAACGAAGTGATCACCCAGGTGGCCTGCTGCGAACTGGCGCCGAGGTTGCCGGCGATGGTGGGCAGCGAGACGTTGGCGATGGTGGTGTCCAGCACCTGCATGAACGAGGCCATGGCCAGGCCCACGGTGCACAACGCCACGCTGGCCGGTCGAAAACCCGCCGCGGGCGCCGGCGCCGCCGGGCCGCCGGGCGCGGTGGGAGCTTGCGAAGACATGATGGCTTAGCCCGCCTTGCTGGCAGCCTGCGACGGCAGGTTGTCCTGGATGATGCGTTGGACGTCGGCGTCGGCAGCCTTGAGCTGCTGCGCATACACGTCGGTGGAGAACACCGCAGCGTTGGCGAGCTTGGTCGGCAACACGCTGCCCTGCTGATCGTGCAGCTTGACTTCGACCTTCATCGACAACCCGATCCGCAGCGGATTGCTGGCCAGCTGCTTGGAATCCACTGCAATGCGTACCGGCACGCGCTGTACGATCTTGATCCAGTTACCGCTGGCGTTCTGCGCAGGCAACAGCGAGAACGCGCTGCCGGTGCCCAGACCCAGGCTCTGGATACGGCCGGTGTAGCTCACGCCGCCGCCGTACAGATCCGAATGCAGTTCCACTTCCTGGCCCAGACGCATGTGCTTGAGCTGGGTCTCCTTGAAGTTGGCTTCCACCCACACCTGCTCCAGCGGCACCACCAGCATCAGCACGCTGCCCGGCTGCACACGCTGGCCAACTTGTGCCGCGCGCCGTGCGACATAACCCGACACGGGCGCCACCACGCCGGTGCGCGCATGATTCAGATACGCCTGACGCAGCTGCGCGGCGGCGGCCTGCACGTCCGGCTGGTTGGCCACCGCGCTGTCGTCCACCAACGCACGGTTACGCTCAAAGCTCTCGCGCGAGCCGCTCACGGCCGCTTCGGCCACGGCCAGTTCGTCGCGGGCATGCGCGAGTTCTTCGTTGGAGATCGCGCCGGTGGAAGCCAGATCCTTACGCCGTGCGAAGTCTGAGCGCGCACTGCGCAGCGCGACCTCGCGTGCGGACAATTCGGCCTGTGCACCTTCAACACTGCGATACAGACCGCGCACCTGACGCACGGTCTTGGCAAGATTGGCTTCGGCCTGCTGCACCGCGCCCTCGGTGTCGGCCGGGTCCAGTTGCACCAGCAACTGGCCGCGCTCCACGCGCATGCCGTCTTCGGCGCCGATACTCACCACAGTGCCGCCCACCATCGGGGTGATCTGCACCTGGTTGCCCTGTACGTACGCGTCGTCGGTGTCTTCGTGCCAACGGCCGACCAGGAAGTACCACACCACCAGGCCGATGATCGCCAGGATCGCCACAATGGCCACGATACGCAGCGCAGCGCGGCGCTTGCTGGGCGCGGCTGGTGCGGGTTGAGGAGAAGTTGAAGTCGTCTGGCTCATCGTCGATGTCTCAGGAATTCGGTTGTGCGGAAGTGGGCGCGGTGTGTGCGGTATCGCGCGCGGGCTCCGGCGTGAATTCGCCGCCCAGCGCACGCTGCAACCTCACCGAGGCCAGAAGTTGTTGAGACTGCAGCCCAGCCATGCGTTGGCGTGCGACGAGCACCTGCTCCTGCACGCGAAGCACTTCCAGATAGCTGCCGATGCCGGCGCGGTAGCGCTGCTGGGCCAGATCGAAGGCCGCCATGGCGGTCTGCACGGCGTCGTTCTGCGCCTGCGCGCGTTGCTGCAGCGAGCGCACGGCGGTGACCTGGTCGGCCACTTCGCGCAGCGCAGAGATCACTTTCTGGTTGTAGTCGGCCACGGCCAGGTCGTATTGCGCATCGCTGCCGGCCAGGTTGGCGCGCAGCTTGCCGCCGTCGAAGATCGGCAGGCTCAGCGCCGGCGCGACCAGACCGAACACCGAGCCACTGTCCAGCAACTTGCCGACATCCGGGTTGATCACACCGCCCAGCGCAGTGAGGTTGAGGCTGGGATAGAAGCGGGTCTTGGCGACCGCGATGTCCTTGTCGGCCGCCTCCACGCGCCAGCGCGCGGCGACCACGTCGGGACGACGGCCGAGCAGATCGGCCGGCAGCATGCTCGGCAACTGGGTGGCAATGCCCCCGCCCAGCACCGGGCGGGCGATGTCCAAGCCGCGATCCGGGCCCTGCCCGACCAACGCCGCCAGCGCAGTGCGGGCTTCGTCGATCTGCTGCTGCGCGGACTGCAGCTGCTGCTGCGCAGCCGGCACGCGCGCCTGCGCCTGACGCACCTGCAACTCGCTGTCGATGCCGGCGCTGCGGCGTTGCCGGGTCAATTCCAGCAGCTTCTGCGCGCGGCCTAATTCGTCATTGGCCAGGTCATGCAAACTCCATGCGTAAGCAAGCTGCGCATAGCCTTCGGCAATCGCCGACGACAGATTCAACCGCGCCGCCTGCGCATCCACTTCGGCTGCATGCGCCTGATCGACCGCCGCTTCCCACGCGCTGCGCTTGCCGCCCCACAGATCGACGCCGTAGCGGAACTCCAACGCGAGCTGCGCACTACCGCCGTATTTGCCACCGATCTCTTCGCCGACCAAGGATTCGGGCAGCTGCAGGCCGGTGTAGCCACCGGACACCGACAAGCTGGGGCCACGATTGGCCTGCGCAGTGTCGATACGGGCCTGCACCCGATGCAAGCGCGCGTCGGCCGCCGCAAGGCTGGGGCTGTGCTGCAGGCCCTCGGCAATCAGCGCGTCCAGCTGCGCATCGCCCAGGGCGCGCCACCAATAGCTGGCCGGCCACGCGGCCGGGCTCAGCGTGGTTTGCTGCGCCAGGGTGCGCTCCGCATGCAGCCTGCTGGGATCCAGCACGCTACCCTGCGGGGTTAGGCCACGGCTGCTGGCACAGGCGGCCAGCGCCAGCGCAAGGGCAGTGATAACGAACGGCCGCGCCAAGCGCATCGAGCGCGGGCGCAACGTCTGGGTCGGGGAACTAGCAGCGTTCATGCGTTGAGTGCATCGCGGACACGGATGAGAAGTGAGGTAAGAAGTTCGCGCTCGGGCGCAGACAGATCGCGCAGGCCGTGCTCGATGGCGCGTTCGCCGCGCAAGCGCAGCCGCTCCCAGAGCGCCACGCCCTGTTCGGTCATGACAATCTGCAGTGCGCGTCGGTCCTGCGCGTGCGGCTCGCGCCGTACCGCGCCCAGCGCTTCAAGCTTGTCGAGCAGGCGGGTCACCGCGCTCGGGGTCTGGTCCAGCGCCAGCGCCAGTTCGTTGGCTGTGCACGGCGAGCGCACCGCCAGAACCTTCAGGCCCACGTAGTGGCTGAAGCCGAAATCGGGCAGTTCGCCCTTCATCTCGGCATCGAGCTGGCGCATTAGCGCATCACGTACCTGACGCAGCAGCAGGCCGAACGACGGCGCGGCGGTGGACGGCACATTCATGCACTGCATTTTTTCCGAAAAATATATTTGTAAAAGCAATTATACCACTGGGGATTAAACCGCCCGCAAGGATCTCCACCTCACGCGGCGTGCGTACTGGCGTGGTAATACAATTCGGCCAATGAGTATCGAAAACTCGCCAACCCGGATCGACGCATTGCCACCGGGCGTGCGCACCAGCTTCGAAAAGGCCGATGGCCCGGTGCTGATCGCGTTCCTGGCCGAGTTGCGCGAGGTCTGGGCGCCAGAAACCGTTTGGCACGCGCATGTCCGCGGCCAGCTGATGTATGTGGAACACGGCATGCTCACCGTGCATACCGAACAAGGCACCTTGTCGCTGCCGCCAGGCTGCGCGGGCTGGTTGCCGCCCGGACGGCAGCACACGGTCGAGCCGGCCGGGCCCATGCGCGGCTGGGGCGTGGGGGTGCGGCCCGATGCCTGCGTCACCCTGCCTGCGCAAGGCCGGGTGATCCGACTGACCGGCTTGGCCCGCGAGGCCATCATGCGGGCCGCCAGCTGGCCGCTGGATCAGCCGTTGGATGCCGCCCAGCAACGCCTAGCCGCGGTGTTGCTGGAGGAGCTGCGGCAGGTGCAGATCGACCACCTGCACCTGCCGATGCCGGCCGACCGCCGGCTGCTGCGGATCGCCCGCCAGCTGCTCGACACCCCCGCCGACCCGCGTTCACTGGAGCAATGGGCCGACTGGGGCGGACTGTCGCCGCGCAGCCTGAGCCGGCATTTCCGCAACGAGACCGGCCTGAGTTTTGCGCAGTGGCGACAGCAGGCCCGGCTGGCGGAAGGCTTGCGGCGGCTGAGCCAGGGCAACGCAGTGGCGCAGGTGGCCGACCAACTCGGCTACAGCAGCCCCAGCGCCTTCGTCAGTGTGTTCCACCGCCATTTCGGCGCCCCGCCGGCGCGTTATTTCGCCAGCTCCCACGCGCGCGGCTTGGCATCCACCGCCGCATCCGGATAATCGGCGCTCTTCGAGTCCACGCCCCGGTGCGGACTCCTCCCACGCAGGACCTGGCTTTACATGACCGATCTGACCCGCCCCACCTTCCACGGCTTCGAACAGCTGCCGCTGCGCGAGTACGCCGAACGCGCCTATCTCGACTATTCGATGTACGTGGTGCTCGACCGCGCCCTGCCGTTCCTGGGCGACGGCCTGAAGCCGGTGCAGCGGCGCATCATCTTCGCCATGAGCGAGCTGGGCCTGAATGCCGCTGCCAAGCCGAAGAAATCTGCGCGCACCGTGGGCGATGTGATCGGTAAGTACCACCCGCACGGCGACAGCGCCTGCTACGAGGCACTCGTGCTGATGGCGCAGCCGTTCTCGTACCGCTACCCGCTGATCGAAGGCCAGGGCAACTTCGGCTCCACCGACGACCCCAAGTCGTTCGCGGCGATGCGCTACACCGAATCCAAGCTGACCCCGATCGCCGAAGTGCTACTGGGCGAACTCGCCCAAGGCACCACCGACTGGGCACCCAACTTCGACGGCACCCTGGAAGAGCCCACCTGGCTGCCGGCACGCCTGCCGCACCTGCTGCTCAACGGCACCACCGGCATTGCCGTGGGTATGGCCACCGACGTTCCGCCGCACAACCTCAATGAGATCGTCAGCGCGCTGCTGCGGCTGCTCGACAACCCCGATGCCACGGTTGCCGAACTGTGCGAACACGTGCTCGGGCCGGACTATCCGACCACCGCTGAAATCATCACCCCGGCCGCCGACCTGCGTGCGATTTACGAAACCGGCCACGGCAGCGTGCGCGCACGGGCCACATACAAGAAAGAACACGCCAACATCGTCATCGACGCGCTGCCGTACCAAGTGTCGCCGTCCAAGGTGATCGAGCAGATCGCCCAGCAGATGCGCGCCAAGAAGCTGCCGTGGCTGGAAGACATCCGCGACGAATCCGACCACACCAGCCCGGTGCGGGTGGTGCTGGTGCCGCGTTCCAATCGCGTCGATGCCGAACAGCTGATGGGCCACCTGTTCGTCACCACCGATCTGGAGCGCAGCTACCGCTGCAATCTCAACGTCATCGGCCTGGATGGCCGCCCGCAGGTGAAGAATCTACGCCAGTTGCTGAGCGAATGGCTGACCTTCCGTAGCGACACCGTCACCCGCCGCCTCGACCATCGACTGCAAAAGGTCGAGCGTCGCCTGCACCTGTTGGAAGGCTTGTTGATCGCCTTCCTCAACCTGGACGAAGTGATCCGCATCGTCCGCAGCGAGGACGAACCCAAGCCGGTGCTGATCTCGCGCTTTGCGTTGAGCGAGGAACAGGCCGAATACATCCTGGAAACCAAGCTGCGCCAACTGGCGCGCCTGGAAGAAATGAAGATCCGCGGCGAGCAGGAAGCACTTGCCAAGGAACGCGCGCAGATCATGGCGATCCTGGAAAGCAAGACCAAGCTGAAGAAGCTGATCAAGGACGAACTCACTGCCGATGCCAAGAAGTTCGGCGACGCGCGCCTTTCGCCGCTGGTGCAGCGTGGCGCCGCGCAGGCCATCGACGAAACCGAGATGGTCGCCAGCGAACCGATGACGGTGGTGCTGTCGGAAAAGGGCTGGGTGCGCGCGGCCAAGGGGCATGAGGTGGATCCGGCCGGCATGTCCTACCGCGATGGCGACGGCCTGCTGGCGGCGGTGCGTAGCCGCAGCACGCACCAGGTGGCGTTCCTGGATTCGGAAGGCCGCGCCTATTCCACCGCCGTGCACACCCTGCCCTCGGCGCGTGGCAACGGCGAACCCTTGACCGGGCGGTTCTCGCCGGCGTCGGGCGCAGCGTTCCAGGTCATGGCCAGTGCCGACAACGCCACCCGCTTCGTGCTGGCGTCCTCGCACGGCTACGGCTTTGTCACCCGCTTCGAAAATCTTACTGGCCGCAACAAGGCCGGCAAGGCGATGCTCAACCTGACCACCGGCTCGCATGTGCTGACGCCGGCCCAGGTGAGCAACCCGCAAACCGATCGCATCGTCGCCGTGACCAGCGCCGGCAACCTGCTCGCGGTGCCGGCCACGGAGGTGCCCGAACTGGACAAGGGCAAAGGCAACAAGATCATCGAGATCCCCAAGGCCAAGCTCGGTACCGAACGCGTGGTGGCAGTGGTCGCGGTAGCACCCGGCAACACGCTGCTGGTGCGCAGCGGCGCTCGCACGATGAGCCTGTCGTTCAAGGACCTGGACACGTATGTGGGTGCGCGTGCGAGCCGCGGGGCGCTGTTGCCGCGCGGGTGGCAAAAGGTGGATGGATTGGAGGTGCAGTAACTATTGCTCACTCACTTGGCGCGCAGCGGCGCGATTGAAACTGCGGTCGCCTCAGGCTGCTTACTTTTCCGGCGCGCGGCAGCAAGACCGGCATTTTTGTACGCCTCAAAGGACCTGAGGCGCGGCAGCACGTGTCGCGTTTCAGGAAATAAAACTGCTGCAGCGCCGGCATTGCATCACCCGCTCTTCTAGGTGTAACAGATGCAAGCGCTGAACTTACCGTCAACGCTGAGCACTGCATCAGAGCGCGCGTGACCCGCCATTTCGAATGAACACAGTGGAGACAGCCACTGACAAGGCGACGCATGGACACGAACTTCTGGTTGGAACGTTGGCAGCTCGGACAGACCGGCTTTCATCAGCAAATCGTCGCGAATGGCAAGGCACTCGTACTCCATGCCGAGCCGATACCCACGCTGCGTCAGCCAGACGACTGCGCAGCGTGGGCTGCCGGCTCAACCGGCAGCGTGGCCCTTGTCGATCTTCGAGGTCTGGTACAGCTCCAGACCGATGCGCTTGATCAGGCCAAGCTGCTGCTCCAGCCACCACGCATGATCTTCTTCGGTGTCCTGCAGCTGCTTGAGCAATATGTCGCGGCTAACGTAATCGCCGTGGTCTTCGCACAGCTTCATGCCGGCGGCGAGCGCGGCGCGCACTTCGTATTCGACGACCAGATCGCGCTCGAGCATCTCCACCACGGTCTTGCCGGGCGCAAACTCGGCTGGTCGCATGTCCGGGTCGCCTTCCAGGAACAGGATGCGCCGCAACAACGCGTCGGCGTGCTCGGTTTCTTCTTCCATCTCATGGTTGATGCGCTCGTACAGCGCCATCAGCCCCTGATCCTCGTAGCGGCGTGAATGCAGGAAATATTGATCGCGCGCCGCCAATTCGCCGCGTAGCAGCTGCTTGAGGTAATCGACGACTTCGGGATGGCCTTTCATGGTGTGCTCCAACGACGCAATGCGCGCATGGTGCCCTAAGCAGGCGTGCAATGATCTAATCGGAATCACTTTCAGTTGCGCTTGCGGCCAGACCCGCCACGGTCATGTCCGCCGACCGCACGTCAACCAAGCTCAAGGAACCGACAATGCGTAAATGGCTGGGCCGGCTGCTGCTGGGAATCGTACTGCTGGCCCTGACGGCCAGCCTGGCGCTCTATCTATTGATGCGCGGCAGCTTGCCGCAGCTGGATGGCGAGGGCGCCCTCAGCGGCCTGGCTGCGCCGGTCAGCGTGCAGCGCGATGGGCTCGGCGTGGTCACCATTGATGCCACAAATCAGCTCGATGCGATGCGTGCGCTCGGCTACGTACACGCGCAGGAGCGCTATTTCGAAATGGATTTGATGCGCCGCGCACCGGCCGGCGAGTTGTCCGAGCTGTTCGGCGCCAAGGCCGTAGACCTGGACAAGCGCAACCGCGTGCACCGCCTGCGGGCCCGCGTGCATGCCAGCCTGGACATCGCCGCCGGCAGCCAACGCGCTGCATTGCAGGCGTATACCGACGGCGTCAACGCCGGGCTGGCCGCGCTGCGGGTGCGGCCCTGGCCCTATCTGCTGCTGCGCCAGACACCGCGCGCATGGACACTGGACGACTCCATCCTCACCGGCCTGGCGATGTACACAGACCTGCAGGACAGCAGCAACCAGACCGAGCTAGCCGCCGCGCGCATCCGCGCCGTGGTGCCGCCCGCGCTGGCGGCGTTGCTTGACCACCAGGGCTCCAGCTGGGATGCGCCGTTGTTCGGTCCGCCGCTGGGCGATGCCAGTTTGCCGGATGCGACCACGCTGGACCTACGGCGTCTACCGCATCCGGCGACCGCACCGCACGCGGAAACGCCGATACCAGGCAGCAATAACTTCGCAGTAGACGGCAGCCTCACCACCGACGGCCGCGCCATCGTTGCCGACGACATGCACCTGGACCTGCGCCCGCCCAATATCTGGTTCCGCGCACGCCTGCGCTATGCAGACAGCAACGCGCCCGATGGCAAAGTAGATGTCACCGGATTCACCCTGCCCGGCCTGCCGGCGGTGGTGGTGGGCAGCAACGGGCATGTGGCCTGGGCGTTTACCAACAGCTATATCGACACCGCGGATTTCGCACGCATTCCTGCGCCCACGCCGGGCCACCCGCAGGCACTGACCACGCATGTGGAAACCATCCGCGTGGCCGGTGCAGCGCCGGTGCGTCTGGAGGTGCGCGAAGCGGCGTGGGGGCCAGTGCTGCACACCAACGCCGACGGCAGCGTGCTGGCGTTGCGCTGGGCCGCGCAGCTTCCGGGCGCGATTCGGTTGGACTTCGCGCAAATGAGCACAGCGGGCGATCTTCAGGCGGCGTTTGCGGTGGCAGACCGCTCCGGCATTCCGGCGCAGAACCTGCTGCTGGCCGATCGCAGCGGGCGTATCGCCTGGCGCCTGATCGGCGCGCGCCCGGAACGCAATGCAGGCTGCGGCCCAAGTGGAATTGCCGAACTCGCAACCTCGGCGCCCGCACCAAACGCAGCATCAAGCGCACCTGCAGCTGCAGCTGCAACACCTTCGACGCCCAGCGCTTGCCTGCCGTGGTCGCTGCGCAGCGACAATGCGCCTGCGCTGGTCGACCCGCCGTCGCATCGGCTCTGGACCGCCAACAACCGCATCGTCGATGCGCAGCAACTGGCCACGCTTGGCAATGCCGGTTACGACCTAGGCGCGCGTGCACAGCAGATTCGCAACGCGCTCTTCGCAAAGCAGCGCTTCAACGAACGCGATCTGCTCGCCATCCAGCTTGACGACCGCGCCGTGCTGCTCACGCGCTGGTGGCAGTTGTTGCGCAGCATCGTCGCCGACAGCAAGGATCCGGCACTGCAACAGATCGCACTTGCCATGCGCGATTGGGATGGTCATGCCTCCACCACTTCGACCAGCTACCGCATCGTGCGCGAGTTCCGCAGCAAGACCATCGATGCCGTGGAAGGCGGCCTGTTGGCACCCGCCCATGCCGCACTCGGCGAGGACTTCTTGCCGCCACCTCGCGCGCAGCTGGAAGGCATCGTCTGGCCGTTACTGCAACAGCGCCCAGCCAACCTGTTACCGCCAACGTTCGCAAGTTGGGACCAGTTGCTCAGCGATGCCGCGCGCAGCGCGCAGTCAAGCGTGATCGCAGAAGACGCGCAGGGCAAACCGGGCGGCCAACACAGCTGGGGCCAGCGCAATACCGCCGCCATCTGCCACCCCATCGCGCGTGCACTGCCCGCCCTGGCCAAGCGCTGGCTGTGCATGCCGCCCGACCAGCTGCCGGGCGACCGCGACATGCCGCGCGTGCAAGGCCCGGCCTTTGGCGCGTCCGAACGCATGGTGGTCTCGCCAGGCCACGAACAGGACGGCATCGTGCATATGCCCGGCGGCCAGAGCGGACACCCGCTATCGCCGTTCTGGGGCGCAGGCCACGACGATTGGGTGCATGGAAGACCCACACCGTTTCTGCCCACTGCCACGCGTTACACGCTGCAATTGCGCCCGCAGTAATAGCGACTAGCAACGCTGCTGCGTAGTGGCCAGGGAAAGAAAAACAAGAACGAAGAACGATCAAGCATCGCCGCTCCACAACGCCCCTCTCCCCTAGGGGGCGACGAGGCACGGATTGCGCGCCACTGGCGCGCGTGCCTTGGAGCGCCCGCGCTGCGGGCGCGGGGGTTGGGGTGAGGGTACGGCCATCACGCGGTATTGGATGAGTGCGCAATGTGGCCCTGCCCTTAGCCATTCAAAAACGCTCAGGCACACAAGCGCACGAGGCTTCGCACGTCCCCTCATTCGCCCTTCGGGCACCTTCTCCTCGCGGGAGAAGGGAGACCTCGCTCTCATACGTTCTGCTTTGCCTCATTTGACTGCCTTACCTGCCTTGCCTGCATTCCTGGCTTCTGCGACTTCGCGTCTCGCGTGTGTCCTTACGCGCGGGCACCTGCATTTGCACCAAAGCAAATCGCACATCAGCTAGCAAGCCCTTTTTGCGCAGCGCCGCAGCGACCTCTGCAATCCGGCAAACACATCATGCTAAGATGCATTTGATAACCATTCCCATTATTGATCAATGCGCCACACGCTTCTTGTCACCACGCTCGCTCTGCATACCCTGCCTGCTTTCGCTCAACAGACCACCGCACCCGCCGTGACCGCGCTGGATGGCGTGGATGTTGTCGGCCGTGCGCAGACGCTCTACAAATCCGAAGACGCCGCCGTCGCCACGCGCACCGATACGCCGCTGGCGCTGGTGCCGCAGTCGGTGCAGGTGCTGCCGCGCGAGTTGATCGACGACCAGGCTGCGCGGCAGATCACCGATCTGTATCGCAGCATCAGCGGCATCAGCTTCTTCAGCTATGCCGGGGTGACATTGCGCGGTTTCCGCCAGGAAAACGTGCTGTACGACGGCCTGCGCAGCGACCCGTATGCCGGCTTCTCGGTGCCGCAGCTGTTCAACATCGAGCGCGTGGAAGTGCTCAAGGGCCCGGCCGGTGCGCTGTACGGCGGCGGCGAACCGGGTGGTGTGATCAACTATGTCACGCAAAAACCCGGCCATCAGGCGGCGCGGCGCGTGGAGCTGCAGGTCGGCAATCAATCCTTCGGTGCCGCCTCGTTCGAAGCCACCGGGCCGGTGCGCGAAGATGGCCGCATCCGCTACCGCATCGGCGCCTATGCCGATGGCGAAGACGGCTTTCGCTGGAACACCGATAGCCAGAGCCAGATTGGCGATGCGTCGGTGGCCTTCGATATCGGCAACACCGGCGAACTCACCCTGCAATACACCGACATCACCCAAAACCTGGGCGGCAACCGCCTACGTGGCGTGCCGGTGGATAACGCCGGCAACTTCCTCACCGACCGGCGCTGGAACCACAACGAACCCCCCGACTTCCTGGACATGCGCGCCAAAGTGGCGTTCGCGCAGTACCGGTTTGCGCCGTCCAGCGCGTGGAGTGTGGACATGGCGCTGCGCTGGTTCAAGAACGACGAGCATCAGATCTATCACGAGCCGATGGGCTTGATCGACCGCGATCGCGATGGCACTGCCGAGTGGATGACCCGACAGTTGCGCAATCAATACCGCGACAACGATGCAATCTCCAGCAACGTCAACGCGGTGTTCCGCACCAGCACCGGCACGATCGAGCACACGCTGCTGATGGGCGCGGACTCCTACCGCCTTGACGCCAATTTCCGCGCGCAAACCGCCAATACCGCAGATACCGGACGCGTACGTGGCCCGGTGCCGGGCATCGATCTGTTCAACCCCGTGTACGGGCGCAGCGGCTTCTACGATTACGGTCTCCATAGCCTTCCCTGGCGCGCTACCAGCACGCGTAGCCAACGCTATGGTACGTATCTGCAGGACGAACTCACGCTGACCTCGGGCTGGTATGCGATGGCCGGGCTGCGCTGGGACGGCTTCAAGGACGACAACCTGCTGGACGGCTCGCGCGTCACCGGCAACGATCTCAGTTGGCGTGTCGGCAGCACCGTCGTGTTGCGCGAGGGCATCAACGCATATGCAAGTTACGCCAGCGGTTTCTTGCCGCAGGATGCCGCCAATCAGGACAGCAGCGCAGGTGGTCCGTTCGCACCAGAACGCAGCACGCAATGGGAAGTGGGCCTGAAGACGGCACTCAACGATGGCGGGCTGACCTTCAACACGGCGCTGTATCGCATCGAGCGCAGCAACATCTTGCAGGCCAACGGCCGCATCGTCGATGGTGTCAATCAACTTTCTGCGCTTGGTCTGGTACGCAGCGAGGGCATGGAAGTCGACGTGCTGACCGATCTCACCGAGCGCTGGGTACTTAACCTCACCTACGCTTACAACGATGCACGCGTGCTCGATGCGGGCACCAATGGCATCACCAATGCGTCCGGCAATCGCTTCGCCAATGCACCGCGCAACACCTTCGGTCTATGGACACGCTATGACCTGCCGGCATGGCGCTCGGCAATCGCCTTTGGTGCCGACTACGTGGGCGAACGCGTCAGCCTGGACGGGCAGCGCGTCAAACCCTATGCCATTTACGACATCAGCTGGCAGACGCATTGGGACGCCTGGAAACTGCAGATCAACATCAAAAACCTGTTCGACAAGGTCTATGCGGTGAGCGGATTCAACACCCGCGCCGGGCATTTCCCCGGCGAGCCGCGTCGCATCTACGCGCAGCTGGCTTATCGTTTCTGACGGTGGCGCAGCTGCTGTATGCGCTGCGTCCGTCGGCACATGCGATGTCGGCGCGCATCACGCGTGCGATACGCACGCAGCACCGGCATGACGCTCGCTTCGAGCGTTCAATAACACACGGTCTGCAGCTGGTCGCATGCACACGCATCCGCAAACGGCATGCAAACACTGCACTACGACCGCGCGCACCGCTGTTCGATAGACGATCGCGCTAGTCATTTTGTTCCCTCCGCAATGTGACGCACGTCAGACGTTGCAACCATATGCACAGCGAATGCAGCCTCAACCGCGACAAGGTGATGAACCTGCGCCGAATCGCGCGGCTACGCATGGGCTGGAACTTAACGTCCGGTGGGACACACTAGAGCACATCGCGATGTGGAGCCCTGCTCCACGCATCGCCCTCTTCCCCCCACTGATCGGAATCCGCATGCCTTTGCTTGCCCGCTCCGTTTCCGCCCTGTTGCCACTGATGTTTGCGACGGCCTGCTCGGCCGCGCCGCCAGCCAAATCCGGCCCGCCGGATGCGCCTGTGACTGCCTGCACCGCCAAAGTACGTCCTGGACAGGACCTGCAAAAAGCCATCGACAAACTGCCGCAAAGCGACAAGCCGGCGGTGCTGTGCCTGGAAAAAGGCGAGTTTCCGCTCAATGGCATGGTGTCGATCCACCGCGGCAATTTCACTCTGCGCGGCCAGGGCCCCAGCACCGTGGTGCGCATGGCCGATGGCGTGCAGCAGCCGGTCCTGGTGGTCGGCGATTACGAAAACCAGCAGCCTACGGGCGTGATCCGCAATGTCAGCATCGAAGACATGCAGATCGTCGCCAGCACTGGCGACAAAGAGTTCATGCCCGAGCGCCCCTACCTGAGCAATAGCGCGGTGGTAGTGCGGTCCGGGCAAGGCATTCGGCTGGCCGGCCTGCAGGTCAACAAGTGCCGCAGCGCATGCCTGCTGAGCGAGTACGACACCCGCGAGATCACCATCGAAAACAACGATGTGTCCGGTGCAATCTGGGACGGCGTGTCGTTCAACCGCACAGCGAAGGTCACGATGGTCAATAATTACATCCACGACAACGTGGCTGCTGGTTTAACCACCGAACACCTGGAAGACAGCGAGATCCGCAACAACCGCTTCGAGCGCAATGGCAGCCAAGGCATCTATCTCTCGGATGCGCGGCGTAATCGCTTCAGCAACAATCAGTTCGATGGCAACAAGGTGGCCGGTGTATTCCTGGCCTGTGCGGTGCGGTACCGCACGCCGGAAATCCTGTGCTGGGATAACAGCGTGAGCCAGGACAATGTGTTCGAGAACAACCGCTTCGCCAACACGCCATTTACCTACACCATCGGCGTGGACCGTGCGGCCAACTGCACCGCGACCGACTTCAAGCCGAACCTGTGGCGCAACAACCAGGCCGATATGCCCGGCGTGGATATCGACCCGCAACGCTATGGCTATTGCGTGCGCCAGGAGCAATAAGACACGCGCACCAAGCGCAGCGGCCGGCCGTGCAGCAATGCACGCCGGCCGCTGCAGTTACGGCAGCCTTACGAGTCCATTGCCTGCGCGTGGACGCCGGCAATGGCGCGGCCCGATGGGTCTGCCATCGCGGCAAAACTCGCATCCCAGGCGATCGCGGTTGGCGACGAGCACGCGATCGACTTGCCTCCCGGCACGGTTTCCGCAGCCGACTGTCCGGGGAAAAACTGCTCGAACAAGGTGCGATAGAAATACGCTTCCTTGGTCTGCGGCGGGTTGACCGGGTAGCGTCGGTCGGCAGCGGCGAGCTCGCGTTCGCTGACGTTCGCTGCGGCATGCGCCTTCAGCCCGTCGATCCAGCCATAGCCCACGCCGTCGCTGAACTGCTCCTTCTGACGCCACAGAATCGACTCGGGCAGATAGCCTGCGAATGCTTCGCGCAGCACGCCTTTTTCCATGCGCGCCGCGCCGCTGCTGGTCTTGTCGATCATTTTGAAACTGGCGTCCATGCGCATCGCCACATCGAGGAACTCGCGATCCAGGAACGGCACGCGCGGCTCCACGCCCCAGGCCATCATCGACTTGTTCGCGCGCAGGCAATCGTAGTTGTTGAGCGCGTCGAGCTTGCGCACCAGCTCTTCATGGAATTCGCGCGCGTTCGGTGCCTTATGGAAATACAGGTAGCCGCCGAAGATCTCGTCGCTGCCTTCGCCGGAGAGCACCATCTTGACGCCCATCGCCTTGATACGCCGCGCCAATAAGAACATCGGTGTGGAAGCGCGAATGGTGGTGACGTCGTAGGTTTCGATGTGGCGAATGACGTCAGGCAACGCATCCAGCCCCTCTTCGAAGGTGTATTCGAAGCCGTGGTGCACGGTGCCCAGCGCAGCGGCGGCCACTTCCGCTGCTGCCAAATCGGGCGAGCCCTTCAAGCCAATCGCGAAGGAATGCAGGCGTGGCCACCACGCTTCGGTGGTATCGTTCTCTTCGACGCGGTGACGGGCGTAGCGCGCGGCAACTGCTGCAACCAACGAGGAATCCAGCCCGCCCGACAACAACACGCCGTACGGCACGTCGGTCATCAGTTGACGATGCACCGCACGCTCGAAGGCTTCGCGCAATTCCTGCAGTTGCACCTGCACACCTTCCACCTCGGCATATTCGCGCCAGGCGCGCTCGTAATAACGGCTCAGCGCGCCGGTGGCGCTGTCGTACCAATGGCCCGGAGGGAACTGCGCCGCATCGGCGCAATCGTCCACCAGCGATTTCAATTCCGACGCCACCCGCAGACGGCCTTCGCGGTCGTGCCCCCAGTACAGCGGCACCACACCGATCGGGTCGCGTGCGATGATCACCCGTCCTTCCGTCTTATCCCACAGCGCAAACGCAAAGATGCCGTTGAGGCGATTGAGATACAAGGCCGGCACATCTTCGCGATACAGCGCATTGATCACCTCGCAATCGGAGCCGGTCTGGAAGGCGTACGGCTGCAGCAGTTCGGCCTTGAGTTCGCGATGGTTGTAGATCTCGCCATTGACCGCCAGCGCCAGCTGCCCGTCTTCGGACAGCAACGGCTGCGAGCCGCCGGCCGGGTCGACGATGGCCAGGCGCTCGTGCACCAGGATGGCCCCGGCATCGACGTAGACGCCGCTCCAGTCCGGCCCGCGATGGCGCTGCCGCTGCGAACATTCCAGTGCCTGCCGGCGTAGCGCCTGCAAGTCGTCACCGGGTTGCAGGCCGAAAATACCAAAGATGGAACACATGGAAACACTCCTGAATAACTGCTGGGGTTGGCGGCCGGTGAGAGAGCGTGCTGCATGAAAATGACACCCATAAAAAAACCCGCATCGGCCGATGCGGGTTTTCTGATTCCTGGGCGTTTGGTGGACGTCGCCTAGTCGCAGACCCGCATCGGCCGCGTACGATTATTCGCGCGCAGATTGTTGCGGTTGGCGTTATTGAGGTTGGCAAGGCGAATGACCATGTCGCTGACGCTAACCGTTCGTTTTCACCGGTGCAACTGTTTCAGTGGCAACGACGGTGTGCACGCGACCCGCTCACTCGATCAGCAAGCGCTCGATCAGTGTGCGATACAGCGCTGGCAGTGCTTGCAGATCGGCAACGCGCACATGCTCGTCGACCTGATGAATGCTGGCGTTGACCGGGCCGACTTCGATGCACTGCGCGCCCAATGGCGCGATGAAGCGCGCGTCGGAGGTGCCGCCGCCGGTGCTCTCTTCCGGTGGCGCACCGGCAAACGCGCCCAACACCTCACGCGCGACGCTACGCAAGCGCCCTTCCGGGGTGTAGAACGGCTCGCCGCTGCGGTGCCAGCGCAGCGCGTAGTCCAGCGCATGCCGATCGAGCAGCGCGGTGATTTCCGCCTCCAGGCGCGGCGCGTCCCAGTGCGGCGTATAGCGCAGATTGAAGGCCACCTGCAGCTCGCCGGGAATCACGTTATTGGCGCCAGTGCCGGCATGGATATTGGAGACTTGCAGACTGGTCGGCGGGAAGCTTTCGAAGCCATCGTCCCATTGCCGCGCGACCAGTTCGGCCAGCGCAGGCGCTGCCAGATGGATCGGGTTGCGCGCCTTGTGTGGGTACGCCACATGCCCCTGCACCCCCTTGACGGTGAGCGTGCCGGACAAGCTGCCGCGACGTCCAACGCGCAACAGATCGCCCAAGCGCTCGGTGGACGATGGCTCGCCGGTAATGCACCAATCGATCGCCTGTCCGCGTTCGAGAAAGAGGTTGGCGACCCGGCGCACGCCATCGATGGCATCGCCCTCCTCGTCCGAAGTCAGCAACACTGCCAGCGTGCCGGCATGCGCTCGATGCGCGGCGACGAACTGCTCCGCGGCGACGACGAACGCGGCGACGCTGCCTTTCATATCAGCCACGCCACGACCGTACAGCACGCCGTCGCGGATCTGCGGATCGAACGGATCGCTGGTCCAGGCCTCGCGCGGGCCCGGCGGTACCACATCGGTATGCCCCAGCAACACCAGCACCGGCGCGCCGCTGCCATGCGTTGCCCACAGATTGTCGACCTCGCCCAGGCGCAGGTGTTCGCAGGCGAAGCCCGCGGCAGTCAAGCGCCCTGCAAGCAGTGCCTGGCAGCCAGCATCCTCGGGAGTCACCGAGGCGCGTGCAATCAGATCGCAGGTCAGATCCAGCACATCGTTCATGTCGTCAGGCCTTGTGTGATAACACGGTTGATTTATGCATCGCTGGAGCAGCATCGGGGCCATGCCAGCGCATCGCCTGCGCGCGCAGCGCAAAACGCTCATTTCCCGGAATGCGGCCGCCGTAGCTGCCGGTGACGACAAAGCCGCAACGTTGGTAGAACGCCTGTACCGCGTCAGTTGCTTCCAGCAATTCCAACGACAGGCCGTTCGGACGATCCTGCTGGACCGCTGCAACCAACGCGGCGCCAACGCCGCGCCGTTGCGCGTCCGGCGCCACGTACAGCCAGGCGAGCTTCTGCGCATCGTAGGCCACGACTCCCATCACGCGTCCGTCGAGCTCGGCCACGCGCAGCGTGTAGTCGAACAGTGATTCACGCTCGGCGGCAACCGGCAGGGGCAACAACGCTTCGGGCAAGCCGGCCGCCCGCAGCGCTTGCCGCCGCGCCGCGTCGTGCACGGCACACAGCTGGTGCCAGTCCTCGCACTGGTACGGCCGCACGTTCACTCGATGCCAAACCGCTTCTTGAAACCGTTGTCGGAGAATCCCTGGCTCAACGCGCCGTCGTCGGTGACGACCAAGGGCCGTCGGATCAGCTGCGGATATTCGCGCAGCAACAGCTTCCATTCGGCCTGCGAGCCAGGCGTCTTTTTGTTGTCCGGCAACTGGCGCCAGGTGGTCGAGGACTTGTTGATCAAGGCATCGAATCCGCCGGCCTGGTCGGCCCAGGCGACCAGCGTTTCCGGCTCGGGTTTGTGCTCGCGGTAATCGACGAAGGTGTAGGCCACGCCAAAGCGGTCCAGCCACTTGGTCGCCTTCTTGCAGGTGTCGCACTTCTTCAATCCGTACAGCGTGGTCATGGTGTGCCCTTTTCGACTGCGCGGCGCGCGCTTGCGCGTGGCGACAGGGTGTTTGCCAATTAATGGTATTCAAGGCAGCGTGCCGGCAGGAACACCACATCGGCGCGTTCTCCATGGAATTCCAGCGCCATCCGCAGCGGCGGAACCAGCCCTGCGACATCGACGCGGCGCAGCTCGGCAAGATCCACGCGCTGGGACCGTCCTTGTTGGACGATCTCCCGCGCATCGCCCGCATCGCAGACCTGTGCCCACCGCCTGGACGCCCATGCCAGACGCAAGGTCCGCACCCGCATGAATGCAGGCGCCAGCCAACGCAGCATGTCCAACTGCTGCGAAACGCCATCGCGCATCGGCGAGCCGGCAACGTAGACCGCACCCATCCCAACCACAGGGCCGGGAGGCGCCAACGGATCCAGCCACTGGGCGAACGCGACAGCATGGCGCCGACGGGCTGCGTGGCACTCAATCGGCCAGACCGCGCAGCAACTCGTTGACGCTGGTCTTGCTGCGCGTCCTGGCATCGACCTGCTTGACGATCACCGCGCAATACAGCGAGTGCGAGCCGTCTTTGGAGGGCAGCTGGCCGGACACCACCACGCTGTACGGCGGCACGTATCCATAGGAAATCTCGCCGGTGGCGCGGTTGTAGATGCGCGTGCTCTGGCCGATGAACACGCCCATGCCGATCACGCTGTGGTGGCCGATGACCACACCCTCCACCACTTCCGAACGTGCGCCGATGAAGCAGTGATCTTCGATGATGGTGGGACTGGCCTGCAGCGGTTCGAGCACGCCGCCGATGCCGGCGCCGCCGGACAGATGGCAATGCTTGCCGATCTGCGCGCACGAACCCACCGTGGCCCAGGTGTCGACCATGGTGCCTTCGCCGACATACGCACCGATGTTGGTGAAGCTCGGCATCAGCACCACGTCCTTGCCGAAGTAACTGCCGCGCCGCGCCACCGCGCCCGGCACCACGCGCACGCCGGCCTTGCGGAATTGCGCTTCATGGAAGCCGGCAAAGCGCGATTCCACCTTGTCCCAGAACGGCGCCGGCTGTGCATCGATCACCGCCATCTCGTTGACGCGGAAATACAGCAGCACGGCTTTTTTCAACCACGCGTTGACGGCCCAGCCGCCCTGCCCGTCCGGCTCGGCGACGCGAAATTCGCCGCTTTCCAGGCCGTCGATCACGCGCGTGACCATTGCGCGCGTGGAGCCGTCGATCTCGTCCATGGTCAGCGTGGCGCGCCGTTCGAACGCGCTTTCGATACCGAATTTGAGTTCATCGCTGCCCACCTGCGTTGCGGCGCTGTGCACGGCCTGCTCGGCAATCGGCAGTTTCTTTGCCGCAGCAGCTTTCTCTGCGGCCGGTGCAGAAACCACCTTGGTCGGCTGCTTGGCCACGCGCGGTGCAGTAGAAGACGCTTGCTTGCTGGCTGCCTTCTTTGCGGCAGGTGTGTGGCCTGCAGCGCTCGGTGCAGCGGCCTTGCTGCCGATAGCACCGGCAGCAGCGCTCTTTTTGCCGACGCCAGCAAGCGGCTTGGAGGCGGCAACCGGCGCCTTGGCAGCCTTGCCACGCGTTGCGCGCGTGGGCTTGGACGTTGCCTTGTTGGTGGTCGCGCTCTGCTTGGGCGCGGTCTTCTTGCTGGTGGCCATGGGGGTCTCCGGAGTGCTAGACAGGGTCGAGGCAGGCGCACAGTGCATCGCGCAGGGCCTGCCGGGCGGATTCGGACAACGGGCGGTCGTGCTCGTCGGTGATCTGGAACTGGTCTTCGGCACGCTCGCCGAAGGTGGCGATGCGCGCGTCGTGCACGCGCAGGTGCTGCACGCGCAATACGTGCGCCACATCGGCCAGCAGGCCGGGGCGATCGGGTGCGACCAGGCTGATGCGGGTGCGTCGGCCATCGGCGCTTTCGCTGAATTCCACCCGCGGTGCGAAGCGGAAATGCCGCAACTGGCCCGGCACTGCACGCCGTGCCGGCCGCACCTGCTGCAGGTCGCCGGCCAGCACCTGGCGCAGCGTTGCTGCCAGCCGCTGCGGGTCGCCATCGGCGTAGGTGTCCCGCGGCAGCACTTCGAACACGTCGAAGATCGCATCGTGTGGCGCGTCCAGCACGCGTGCACGGTGAATACCGTAGCCCTTGCGATCGAGAGTGGCGACGATGGCCGCAAACAGCCCATCGCGGTCGGGCGAATACACGAACACTTCCAGTGCATCGTTGTCAGGCACCGCGCGCCGTGCCTTGACCAGGGTCTGGGCGATCTCCACTTCGATCAGCGACGCCGCCTGCCAGGCCAGTTGCTCGGGACGGAAGCGCAGGAAGTTCTCGTCCGGCATGCCGGCGAATTGCCGGTCGATGGTGGCATCGTCATGCCCTTGCGCCTGCATCAGCGCACGCGCGGATTCGCGCGCTTCGCGCAGGCGCTCCTCGCGCGGCGGCGGATGTTCCACCCCTTCGCGCAAGGCGCGACGCGCGGCGAAATACAGATCCGCCAACAAGCGGTCTTTCCATGCATTCCACAACTTGGGACTGGTGCCGGCGATGTCGGCGCAGGTCAGCAGATACAGATAATCCAGACGCTCGCGTGTGCCGACCAACGTGGCGAAACGGTGGATCACTTCCGGGTCGGAGATGTCCTGCTTCTGCGCGGTGACCGACATGCGCAGGTGCTGCTCCACCAGCCAGGTGACCAGTTCGGTATCGCCTTCGCTCAGGCGATGCGCCAGGCAGAACGCGCGCGTATCCACCGCACCCAATTCGGAATGATCGCCGCCACGGCCCTTGGCGATATCGTGAAACAGCCCGGCCAGCAGTAGCAGTTCCGGCTTGCGCAGACGCGGCCAGACTTCATGCGCAATCGAGAAACGCTCATCGGCGCGGCCAGCGGCAAACAGCGCGATGTTCCGCAACACCATCAATGTGTGCTGATCCACCGTATAGACATGGAACAGGTCGAACTGCATGCGCCCGGAGACGCTGGCGAATGCCGGAATCCACTGGCCCAACACGCCCAGCCGCGCCATGCGATTAAGCGTTTCCACCGCACGCGTGCCGCGCAGCAGCGCCATGAAGAGCTCGCGGGCGGTGGCATCGGCAACGTCGTACGCCGGAAACTCGCGCAGCACCTCGGCCAGCGCGCGCGCAGTCAACGAATGCAGGCCGCGCACCTCGCGATGTGCCGCCCAGTGCACGAACAGTGCAAACACCTGCAACACATCGTCGCCCGGCCAGCTGTCCGAGTCGGCAGCCAGATAGCCGCGACGTAGGCTGAAGCCGCCACCCAGCGATTCCGGTGTCGCTTCGCCATCGAACTGTTCTTCAAAGCGCTGTAGCAGACGGTCGCTGATGCGGCGGATCAACGCAGCGCTGCGATAAAAGCGCTGCATCATTTTTTCCACGCCCAGGCTTTCCAGGTCGTCGGCAAACCCCAGCCGTTCGGCGAGGGTCTTTTGATAATCGAAACGCAGGCGCTCTTCCGGCCGGTTGGCCACGATGTGCAGACCAAACCGCAGGCGGGCCAGTTCTTCGCGCTCGCGACGCAACGCGGCGGCTTCGTCGCAGCCGACATGGCCCAGCCCGACCAATGCCTCCACGTCCTTGACTCCGAACGCACGCAAGGCCATACAACCCAATGTCTGCAAATCGCGCAAACCGCCTGGGCCGTCCTTGATGTCGGGTTCGAGATTGTCCGCGGTGTCGCCGAAGCGTTGGTGGCGCGCCAGCAATTCCTCGCGCTTGGCCTGGAAGAAATCGCGCGGCGGCCATACGCGTTGCGGCGCGATGGCCGCCGCCAATGCAGCGCGCGCAGCGGCATCGGCCACCAGGGCCCGCGATTCGATCAAGGCGGTAAGCACGGTCTGATCGGCCGCCGCCACCATGCACTGCGTCGGCGAGCGCACCGCGTGGCTGATCGGCAGCCCCACATCCCACAGCAACGCGAACAAGCGCGACAGGTGTTGCTCATGCCGTTGCTGGGCCACGCTATCGCCCAGCACCAACACGTCCACGTCCGAGCGCGGGAATAGCTCACCGCGCCCGTAGCCGCCCACCGCGTGCAGCGACAGGCCACTGTCGGCCGGGATGCAGCGGGTCCAGGCGTTGCGCATCAATTGATCGACCGCGCGTGCGCGCAGCGCCACCAGCCGCTCGATCGGTTCGCCTTGGTCGAAGCGTTTGCGCAACCGCATGTCCGCATGCACCAGCAGCGGACGGGCCTGTGCGGCCCAGTCCGCGTCGCCGGCGACGCTTGGGTCGGGTCGCTCCGCCGGCGCGTCCGTCATACCGGCGCGGGCGAATTGGCCGACAGCGTCAGCACATCCACGCCGTCTTCGGTCACCGCCACCATGTGTTCCCACTGTGCGGACAACTTGCGGTCCTTGGTGACCACCGTCCAGCCGTCGGGCAGGGTCTTATGGTGATAGGTGCCTTCGTTGATCATCGGCTCGATGGTGAAGGTCATGCCCGGCTTGAGCACCAGCCCTTCGCCTGGACGGCCGTAATGCATCACCTGCGGCTCGTCGTGGTAGACCTTGCCGATGCCATGGCCGCAGTAATCGCGCACCACGCTGAAACGCTCGGACTCGGCGAACTTCTGGATGGCGTGACCCACATCGCCCAGCGTAGCGCCCGGCTTGACCGCGCGGATCCCACGCCACATCGCTTCATAGGTGGTGTCGACCAAACGCTTGGCCATCACCGACGGCGTGCCGACGTAATACATGCGGCTGGTGTCGCCGTGCCAGCCATCCTTGATGACGGTGACATCGATATTGACGATGTCGCCATCCTTCAACACCTTGGCGGCGCTCGGGATACCGTGACAAATCACGTTGTTGACGGAAGTACACACGCTCTTGGGGAAGCCGCGGTAGCCCACGTTGGCAGGAATGGTGCCCTGCACGTTGACGATGTGGTCATGGCAGATGCGGTCCAGCTCGGCAGTGGTCACGCCCGGCTGGACATAGCGGGCCACGACATCGAGCACTTCGGCGGCCAGGCGGCCGGCGACGCGCATCAGTTCGATTTCTTCTTTCGTTTTTAGATTGACGCTCATGAACGCGATTATCGCCGATTCGGCATGAATCTGAACGATCCACGCCGACGTTTTTTGCAGAACATTAGCGGTGCAGCGCCAAGCGGACGGTGCAGCAAAATCCCGTCGCGACCGCCCATGCATGTGTGACGCAGCGCAATAAGCGTCAAAATCTGCATTGACGAAGTCATCCGCAGGACATCGCAGTTTCACGAAAAAGACCAGCCGACACAGGTAGATAGCCTGTGAATTCGGCGTTATGGTTGGCACAGCTGATGCATTGCAGGGAAGGCGACAAATCGTCGCGTCATCAATGACCAGACCGGTCAAGGAAATGTCCATGCGTACTGTCCGCCCTGTGCTGCTGTCTCTCGGCCTCCTCTCGACCATTGGCATGGCGAGCGCGGCAGACACCACCACCTTCAACGTCAAGATCGCGATCACCAAGGCCTGCACGATTACCGCCGCGTCCGCCACGGACGTCGACTTCGGTTCGGTACTCTCGACCTCCACGGCCAACGTCGACGCCAACGGCAGCGTCACCGCGCAGTGCACCGCATTGACCCCATACAACATCGCATTGAGCGCGGGCGACAATGCCGCCACCGCCAATGACGTCACCACCCGCCGCATGAAGAATACCGACCCGCTGGTGACCACCAATAACTTCATCGCCTACCAGCTCTACCAAGACATCGCCCGCAGCACGGTCTGGGGCAGCACCACCGGCACCAATACGCTCAGCCGTACCGCCACCGGTATCAACCAGGTTTACCCGGTCTACGGCCGCGTGACCAACCCGGCGGCCAGCAATGCGGCGACCGGTAGCTACCAGGACACGATAACTGCCACGATCGTCTATTGAGCACGTGCATGCCTGTGCATCTTCACCCGTTGCCGCATTTACCCGCCTGGCTGATGTCAGCCGGACTGGCGATGACGCTGGTCGTGGCCAACGGCGTCTCGCCGACGCCGGCACATGCGGCCAGCCTGCAGTTGGCGCCGACCTCGCTGAGCCTGAGCGCGCAGCAAACCGCCGACGGCTTGTGGCTGAGCAATAGCGGCAGCGCGCCAGTACAAGTGCAGACCCGCGCCTATCGCTGGAACCAGCGCGATGGGCAGGATCAGCTTGAGCCCACCCAGGACGTGCTGGTCAGCCCACCGATGCGCACCCTGGCCGCCGGCGAACGTCAGTTGATTCGGGTGATCCGCGCCGGACCTGCGCCCACCGGGCAGGAGCAGTGTTACCGCATCATCGTCGACGAGCTGCCAAGCACCGATACCGACCGCAAGGGCATGCAGTTCGTGCTGCGTTACTCGGTGCCGATCTTCCTGCTGCCACCCGGCAACACTGAACCCGCACCGACGCTGAGAGCGCACGTGGTTGCCGGCAGCGATGGCAAGGCGCAGATCCAGATCAGTAATACCGGCAACGGACATGCCCAGGTCGCCGACCTGCGGCACCAAGTCGATGGCGCGACCAAGACCACATTGAATGGCTTGGTTGGCTATGTGCTGCCCGGCCAGACCATGCGTTGGTCGCTGGGTGCGCCGCTGGCGCAGTTCGGCCGCGGCACCATCATCGCAAGGATCAATGGTGAGGCTGACGAACGCACTTTGTTGGCCGCGCCGACGGCGCCGTGATGCGGCTCGGCTGGCGATGACGCTGCTTGCGACCGCCACCTGCCTGGGCAGCGCCGCAGCCGGCGATCTGGCCGATGTGACATCGCTCCCCGATCAGCCGCCGCCAGGCGCCACGCCACAGCCGCAAACGCTGTATCTGGACGTCACCGTGAATCAGGCCGACCGCGGCCTGGCGCCGTTCGAACTTGTCGATGGCCGGCTGCGCGGCTCGGTGGAAACCCTGCGCAAACTCGGCTTTATTCTGGCCGACCGCGCGCCTGGCGCGTTGGTCGATCTGGACCGCCTGCCCGATGTAGAAGTGCGTTACGACGCCGCGCTACAGCGGCTTGCGCTGCAGGTGCCACTGGCACAGCTGTCGTTGTCCACCACGGTGTTGAAAACCGAACAAGTGGCCCCGCCCAGCGCCACTGCCTCGCCGGGCCTGCTGCTCAATTACGACCTGTATGCCACCCGCAATGCCGGCGCCAGCAGCGCGTCGCTGGCGACCGAACTGCGTGCCTTCGGCATCGGCCGCGGCATGGTCGACACCACTGCAATTTTTCTTGCTTACGACCGCCCGCAGGACGAACGCTGGCGGACCGAAGCGGTGCGCCTGGACAGCGCCTGGCAGATGGATTTTCCGGACAGCGCCACCAGCCTCAGCGTGGGCGATTTCTATAGCGGCTTTGTCGACTGGAGCCGCTCGATCCGCCTGGGCGGCGTGCAGATCGGCCGCAATTACGCCTTGCAGCCGTATCGCGTGCTGACGCCGACGCCGAGCTTTCTCGGCGAAGCGGCGGTGCCTTCCACCGTGGAGCTGTACGTGGACGGGCTGCGCCAATACAGCGGCCAGGTGCCGGCCGGCCCGTTTCAGCTGGCCGCGCAACCGGGCATCAGCGGCACTGGCCAGGCGCAGATCGTGGTGACCGATGCATTCGGCCGCGTGCGTAGGTTGGATTTCGCCTTCTATGGCACACCACAGCTGCTGGCGCGCGGCATTTCCGAATGGTCGGCCGGCATTGGCCATCTGCGCCGCGAATACGGTGTGCGCTCGTTTTCCTACGATCCACGTCGTGTGGCAACCGCCACCTTCCGCAACGGCCTGCGCGACGATTTCATGATCGAAGCGCATGCCGAAACCGGCGGTAGCGTGATCAATGCCGGCGTAGGCGGCGTGTGGTTGCTTGGCGTGGGCGGTGTGTTCAACGCCGCCTACGCGCACAGCCGGATGGACGCACTGCGCGGCGGCCAGTACGTGCTGGGCTACGGCTGGAACAACCGGCGTTTCAACGTCAATCTGGGCACCCAGCGCACCCATGGCGATTACCGCGACCTGGGCGCATTGCAGGGCGCATTGCCTGCGCGCGTCAGCGACCGTGCAGCGCTCGGCGTCAACGTCGGCCAGATCGGTTCACTCGGCACAAGTTATGTGCGGCTGAGCTATCCGCAAGGCGAAACCTCGCGCTATGCCAGCGTGTTCTGGTCGCGCAACTTCGGGCGCAACTGGGCCGCCAATCTGTCGGGCAATCAGAATCTGGATGTCTCCAGCGATCGCAGCCTGTACCTGTCGGTGTCGACCACGCTTGGCGGATTACGTCAGGCCAGCGCCTCGATGCAGCGCAACGGTAACCGCACCGGCTTTGTGGCCGATATCAGCCAACCACTGCCCGGTGATGGCGATCTGGGTGGCATCGGTTGGCGCCTGCAGGGCCGTGCCGGTGACGATGCCAGCGGCGGGCTGGCCGAACTGGGCTGGTTGAATCGGGTGGGCCGTTACAACCTCGGCGCAGCAACCCAGGACGGCGACAGTTTCGGCTATGCCAGCGCCAGCGGCAGCCTGGTGTGGATGAACGGCCGCACCTTCGCCGCGCGCGACATCCAGGACGCGTTCGCGGTGGTCTCCACCGACGGCCAGCCTGGCATTCCGGTGCGGCTGGAGAACCGCTTGATCGGGGTCACCGATGCGCACGGCACCCTGCTGGTGACACCATTGCAGTCCTGGCAGCGCAATCAGTTATCCATCGATACCTTGACCCTGCCGGCGGACCTGCGCGTGGACCGTGTCGACACGACGGTGACGCCGCGCCAGCGATCCGGTGTGGCGGTGCACTTCGGCATCACCCGCGTGCGCGCCGCCATCATCGTGCTGCACGATGCGCAGGGCGCGCCGCTGCCAGTTGGCAGCGTGGTGCGGCGCGACGGCAGTTCCGAACGCGTGGTGGTCGGCTACGACGGCGAAACCTACCTGGACAATCTGCAAGGCGACAATCGCATTCTGGTGGAACTGCCCCAAGGCCGTTGCGTCGCGCAGTTCGCGTATCCGGTCGACCCGGGCGGCATTCCGCGCGTCGGTCCACTGCCGTGCATGCTTGAGCAAACAACGCCATGAGCATGTCCACGCTTTGGCGCCTGGCACTTGCGCTGACGATCGCGATTGTGTGGCTCGCACCCAGCGAGCGTGCGCACGCGGACACCACGTGTACCGTCACCCTTGGCACTCCGTTGGCATTTGGCAACGTGGCGGTCAACGGCACCACCGATGCAGTGGCAACGCTCAATGTGTCCTGCGCGACTGCCGCGCTCAGCGTGCTGGGCTATGCACAAGTCAGCCTTTGCCTGGACCTTGGCCCGGGCAGTGCCAGCAGCGGCATCTATGCACCACGCCGCATGCTCAACTCCACCAGCGACGGGCTGGACTTCCAGATATACAGCGAGGCGACGCGCACGCAGATCTGGGGCGCCACCGGGTCAGCGGCGCCCTCGCCACGCACATTGACACTGTCCTATAACGTCCCGGTGATCATCGGCGGCTCACAGACGGCCACCATTACCGTGTATGGGCGAATTCCGGCCAGCCAGATCCTGTCGGTCGGCAACCACACCAGTACTTTTGGCGGCGCCGACACCGTGCTGCGCTATTCCTACAACGAAAGCATCACTGGTGTGCCGCCGGCGCCGAGCAACTGCACAGCTGGCGGCAGCGGCTCCAAGACTGCCAGTAACGCGTTTCCGTTCACCGCCTCGGCCAACGTGCCGGCACGCTGCAATACCTATGTCACCACGGACCTGGATTTCGGCAGCATCGCCGGCACCATCGACACCGCCATCGATCGTACGTCCACCATCAGCCTGGCCTGCACCAACCGTACCGCCTGGAATATCGGGCTGGACAACGGCAGCAACGCCACCGGCAACGTCCGGCGCATGCGCCACGCCAGCAGCGCCAATTACATTACCTACGAGCTCTACAGCAACGCTGGCCGGAGTGCTCGGTGGGGCACCGTCACCGGGGTGGACACGCTGTCCGGCACCGGTAACGGCACGACGCAGACGGTCACGGTCTACGGCCGCGCGCCGGCTCCACAACTGCCCATTGCTGGCGCCTACACCGACACGGTGACCGTCTCGATCACTTACTGACAGTTAATAAAGTTCGCATCCGGGGCGTCGCTATCTGTTGCGTCCAATGCAAACGATTGCCTCCATGACGCTGGTCACCCTCTTGAAGCGCCTGGCCCTGGCAGCTATCGCTTGCGCAGCAACCTCTACCATGGCGAGCGCAACCGCTGCGCACGGGCTGGAGAATTGCACGCTGCACATCGGTCTGCGGCTGCTCAGCGGCTGCGAACTGCGCACCACGCCACCGCGCGTCAGTTGCTCCAGGGGCACGCCGATGGCGATCGCCGAGCCTGCCAGCCGCAGTGAAACGCCTACAGTCGCCAGCACCGGCCAGGACGCCAGCGCACTCGCCGGGCCGACGCCCGCAAGTAGCGCTCGCTTCACCACCATCGCGTTTTGAGCATGGCCGCCTCCCATCATGTTCACAGTCTGCTGACCTCGCTCTTGGTCATGGCCTGTACAACAGCAAGCGGCACCACCCGCGCCGCCGAAATCGCCATCGCCCCCACCACCGCGCATATCCCGGCCGACAGCGACCAGGCCACCGTCTGGCTCTACAACCAGGCCGCGCAGCCGTGGCGTGCGGATGCCAAGCTCTACCACTGGCGTCAGGACGGCGAACGCGAACTGCTTGAGCCGGCCAGCGGCGCCACCGTCAGCCCGGCGCATTTCGAAATTCCGTCGCAAGGCCGGCAGCTGCTGCGGGTGATTCGCCTCGGCCCCAGCCCCACGCAGGCCGAAGACAGCTATCGTCTCGTCGTGACCCAGCACGCCATCGGCAACGAGACCGACTTGCTGCGCTATTCCACGCCGGTATTCGCACAGTCCAGCCAAGCCAGCGCACCGCAGCCGGCACTCCAGACCACCTTGGCCGGGCATGGCAGCGACCGCATGCTGCGCATCCACAACCCCGGGGTCAGCCACGCACGCCTGGCCGATCTGGCCTACGTCGACGCGGATGGCACCCGCCGCAGCATCTGCAAGGACCTGGCCGGCTATGTCCTGCCCGGTCAGACCCGCCAGTGGGCCCTGCCCGGCAACCTGCCCGCAGGCAGCGGCCGCTTCGTGGCGCGTATCAATAGCGATATCGAGAGCACGTTGGCTTTAGAGCCGGGCATCGGGAACTGAGAATCGGGAATTGGTAGAGTGCCTTCCGGTGGCTGACCGTTTTGTGGACTGGTGAACGCTCAGGCGAGCTGGACCTTGCAATTCCCAATTCCGGCCAATTGCACCACGCCGCCAGGCCCTCTATACTCCGCGCGCTGTTTTGCGTCTTCACGCATTGCGTCGTTCACGTCGGACGTCACCGACGAATTCACACCTGCTGCCGCCATCCGCGCCGGGGTGCCCTCACACAGGGTTCGTCGCGGAGGCAACAGGGAAGCCCAACCCCGGAATCTTTGCGTGTGTCTGTGCGCGTCTCTCGCAAGCCCACGCGTCCATGTGCGGACTTTTCAAAAGTCCAGTCCGCGCACGGCGATTCCGCTCTCAGGAGTTCCTGCAATGCCCCAAGTCACCATGCGTCAGATGCTGGAAGCCGGCGTCCACTTCGGTCACCAGTGCCGTTACTGGCACCCCAACATGGCGCAGTACATCTTCGGCGCACGCGGCAAGATTCACATCATCAACCTCGAAAAGACGGTTCCGCTTTTCAACGATGCGATGAACTATCTGTCCTCGATCGCGCAGAAGCGCGGCACCATCCTGTTCCTGGGCACCAAGCGCAGCGCGCGTGCGTCCATCAAGGAAGAGGCCGAGCGTTGCGGCATGCCGTTCATGACCCAGCGCTGGCTGGGCGGCACGCTGACCAACTTCCGCACCGTCAAGCAGTCGGTTGCCCGTCTGAAGGAACTGGAAGCGGCCGAGACCGATGGCACCTTCGACAAGCTGGTCAAGCACGAAGTGCTGAGCCTGCGTCGCGAGCGCGAGAAGCTGGACGCCTCGCTGGGGGGCATCAAGGAAATGAACCGTCTGCCCGACGCGATCTTCGTGATCGACATCGGCCATGAAGACATCGCCATCAAGGAAGCCAAGAAGCTCGGCATCCCGGTGATCGCCGTGGTCGACACCAACTACAACCCCAACCTGGTCGACTACGCCATCCCGGGTAACGACGACGCCATCCGCGCCGTGCAGCTGTACGCACGTGCCGCTGCCGATGCCGTGCTGGAAGGCAAGGCTGCTGCGCCGAACTCGGCGTCAGTGCGTGAAGAAGAGTTCTCGGCTGAGTCCGCCGACGAAGGCAAGGGCCGTCGCGCTCCGGCCAAGAAGGGCGAGAAAAAGGCCGACGCTCCGGCTGCCGAGTAATCGGCATGCAATGCGGCCGCACCATGCTGTGCGGCCGCATCCCCGACGGTGCCCTCGCGGCCCGTCGCAGAGGCCACTGACGATATCTACGGGGGCGGCGGCACGCTGCACCGTCTTCTACTGGCGGAAACACTTCCGCCGCACGCATTTGTCCATATGAGGTAATTCCATGGAAATCACTGCTTCCCTGGTCAAGGAACTGCGCGAGCGCACCGGCGCCGGCATGATGGAGTGCAAGAAGGCACTCGTCGAAAACGCAGGCGACATCGACGCCGCGGCCGAGTGGCTGCGCAAGTCGGGTCTGGCCAAGGCCGACAAGAAGGCTGACCGCGTTGCCGCCGAAGGCCGCATCGCCACCGCACAGGCCGGCGGCAAGGCCGTGCTGGTCGAGGTCAACTCCGAGACCGACTTCGTCGCCAAGGACGAGAACTTCCTGGCCTTCACCGAGGTTGTAGCCAATGCCGCACTGAACTCGGATGCTGCCGATGCCGAAGCACTCAAGAGCGTCAAGCTCGACAGCGGCGAGACCATCGAAGAGCGTCGCGCTGCGGTGATCGCCAAGGTCGGCGAAAACCTGCAGGTGCGTCGCCTGGTCCGTATCGACAGCGCCAACAACGTAGCGGCCTACGTGCACGGCGGCCGTATCGGCGTGCTGGTCGAGCTGAAGGGTGGCGACATCGAGCTGGCGCGCGGCATCGCGATGCACATCGCTGCGATGAACCCGCCGCACGTCAAGGCCTCCGACGTTCCGGCCGAATTCGTTGCCAAGGAAAAGGAAATCGAACTGGCCAAGATGTCTGAGAAGGACAAGGCCAAGCCGGCCGATATCCTGGAAAAGATCATCAGCGGCAAGATCAGCAAGATCGTCAACGAAGTGACGCTGTACGGCCAGCCGTACGTGCTGAACACCGACCAGACCGTCGAGCAGGCCGTCAAGGCCGCCGGCGCCGAAGTGATCCGGTTCCAGCGCCTGGCCGTTGGCGAAGGCATCGAAAAGGTGGTGGAAGACTACGCCGCCGAAGTGATGAAGCAGGCCGGCCTGGCCTGATCTTCACCACTCAGAAAAAGCCGCGGCATGCCGCGGCTTTTTTTACCTGCACGCCACACATCCGCAGCGTGTCGCAAATCTGAAACGAACGCATCCGCCACCTGCGCAAGCGGCCGCAACGCTACAGATGCGGTCGGCATTGCCGTTACTTCACGATGGCGACCAGGCTTTTGGCGTCTATCGCGCACGTTTTTACCGCGCGGCGATTTTACCGCGCGGCGATGGCGCAGCATGGCGCGCCCCATCCAACGACCGCAGCTGTATGCTTACGGTCACTGTCGGCGATGACTCAATGCAACCAGATCTCCAGGCCGCCCTGCATTACTGCCGCAACCTGCCATCGCCGCCCGGCATTGCGCTGCGCATCATCGAACTTGCGCAGGACCCGGACGTGGACATGACCACCACGGCCAACGTGATCGGCATGGACATGGCATTGACCGCGCGCGCACTGAGCAACAGGTCACGCCGCTGCCAACAAAAGAATTTTTACCACGCCAGGTGACGGGCTTCCGCTAGAATTGCCGGGGTTTGCAGATTCCCTACCCCGAGGCCTCCCCCATGTCCGAACTTTCCTATCGCCGCATTCTTCTCAAACTTTCCGGGGAGGCGCTGATGGGAGACGGGGATTACGGCATCGACCCGAAGGTGATCAATCGCCTGGCGCATGAAGTGATCGAGGCCCAGCAGGCCGGCGCGCAGGTAGCGCTGGTGATCGGCGGCGGCAACATCTTCCGCGGCGCCGGCCTGGCTGCAAGCGGCATGGACCGCGTCACCGGCGACCACATGGGCATGTTGGCCACCGTGATCAATGCGCTGGCGATGCAGGACGCACTGGAAAAACTCGGCGCCAAGGTGCGCGTGATGAGCGCGATCAAGATCAACGACGTCTGCGAAGACTTCATCCGCCGTCGTGCGATCCGCCATCTGGAAAAAGGCCGCATTGCGATCTTCGCCGCCGGCACCGGCAACCCGTTCTTCACCACCGACTCGGGCGCAGCGCTGCGCGCGATCGAGATCGGTGCCGACTTGTTGCTCAAGGCAACCAAGGTCGATGGCGTGTACGACAAGGACCCGAAGAAGCACACCGACGCGGTGCGCTACGACAGTCTGACCTACGATCAGGTCATCATGCAGGACCTGGAAGTGATGGACACCGCCGCCTTCGCACTGGCGCGCGACAGCGACCTGCCGTTGCGCATCTTCGGCATGAGCGAGCCGGGTGTGCTGCTGCGCATCCTGCACGGCGAACAGATCGGCACGTTAGTGCAGGGCCGTAGCTGAGTTTGGAGATGCGGGAGTCGGGATTGGGGATTCGTCACAGCGTGGTGCGACGCACTGCGCTGATGGCTGATCGAGATCGACCTCCGCTGTGAACCGGCTGCGCAGGTCCTGACGGCTTGCGAGTCGGAAACCTCAGTCCCGGCTATAATCCATGGATTCAGCTCCAAACGGATTCCGGCGATGCTCACCCAGATCAAACAAGACGCGCAGACGCGCATGACCAAGAGCATCGATGCTCTGCGCCATTCCTTGACCACCGTTCGCACCGGCCGCGCCTCGCCGGCGCTGCTGGACGGCATCAAGGTCAAGGCCTACGGCACCGACACACCCCTGAATCAGGTCGCCAGCATCAGCGTGTCCGAAGGCCGCTCACTGGTCATCAGCCTGTTCGACAAGGGCATGATCAAGGACGTGGAAAAAGCCATCTACGCCTCGGATCTGGGCCTGACCCCGACCGTGGTCGGCACCGTGATCCGTCTGAACCTGCCGCCGCTGACCGAGGAGCGCCGCAAGGAGCTCAGCAAGTCGGTGCATGGCGAAGGCGAAGACAGCAAGGTGGCCATCCGCAACATCCGTCGCGATGCCAACCAGCAGGTCAAGGATCTGCTCAAGGACAAGGCCGTCACCGAAGACGAAGCCCGCGGTGCCGAAGACGACATCCAGAAGCTCACCGACAAGGCCATCAAGGATGTGGATGAGGTCGTCAAGGCCAAGGAACAGGAATTGATGACGGTCTGATCGTGGCATCGCCTGCCATGCATCCAGTCCCTCCTGTCGCAGACGTGCCGCGCCACATTGCCATCATCATGGATGGCAACGGACGTTGGGCGCAGCGTCGGCGGCGTCCGCGCGTGATCGGCCACCGCGCCGGTGCGCGCGCGGTCAATCGCACGATCGATTTCTGCCTGGAAAAAGGCGTGTCGGCGCTCACCCTGTTCGCGTTCTCCAGCGAAAACTGGGGCCGTCCGCAGGATGAGGTCGATGCGCTGATGAAGCTCTTCCTGCATGCGCTCGACCGCGAGGTTGGAGAACTGCAGCGGCGTGGCGTGCAGGTGCGCTTCATCGGCGACCGCAGCCGCTTCGCCGCACCGTTGCGCGATCGCATGGCCGGCGCCGAGCGTAGCACCGCCGCCAATGCGCGGCTGGTGCTGAGCATCGCAGCCAGTTACGGCGGCCGCCAGGACATCGCCACGGCTGCCCGCGCATTGGCCGAAGACGTCGCTGCCGGCCGTTTGCAGCCGGAGCAGATCGACGAAGCGCTGCTGTCCAGCCGTGTGGCCCTGGCCGACCTGCCCGCGCCGGATCTGTTCATCCGCACCGGTGGCGACACCCGCATCAGCAATTTCCTGCTGTGGCAGCTGGCCTACACCGAACTGTGGTTCACCGAAACCCTGTGGCCGGAGTTCGATGCCGGCGTAATGCAGCAAGCGCTGGACGACTATGCCGGGCGCGAACGCCGCTTCGGCCTGACCAGTGCACAGATCGCCGACAAGGCGACGGAGACGTCCTCCGCATGACCAAGACTCGCGTGATTGCCGCGCTGATCATGGCGCCGCTCGCGATTTGCGCGATCGTGCTGCTGCCTAGTCAATGGCTGGCAGCGCTGGCAGCGGTCCTGTTCCTGACCGGCCTGTGGGAATGGCTCAAGCTTTCCGGCATCGACGACAGCCTGCCGCGCACCGTGCTGCTGATGCTCAACCTGCTGCTGATGGTGCTGATGGTATGGGCCTCGGCCGGCTCCATGGTGCTGTTTCAGATTGCGTCGCTCGTGGGCGTGGCGTGGTGGTTGCTGGCGCTGCTGTGGCTGCGCTTTTTCACCTTCGGCGCCGATCATTGCAACGGCCAGGCACGTGCGCTCAAGCTGGCCGCCGGCACCCTGGCGGTCCTGCCGGCCTGGGCGGCGCTGGTGCTGCTGCATGCCAGCCCGGACAAAGGCAACCTGTGGCTGCTGACATCGCTGACCACGGTGTGGGCGGCCGACTCCGGTGCGTACTTCGCCGGCCGCGCGTTCGGCAAGCACAAGCTGGCGCCGCGGGTCAGCCCCAACAAGACCATCGAAGGCCTGCTCGGCGGGATGCTTGCCGGCATTGCGGTGGCCTGCGCGTTCGGCTGGCTGGCCGGGCTGACGCTGGCGCATGTGCCGCAGCTGATGCTGGTTTCCGCGCTGGCGGTGCTGGCATCGGTGCTCGGCGACCTGTTCGAGAGCCTGCTCAAGCGCCACGCCGGTGCCAAGGACTCAGGCACGCTGATTCCCGGCCACGGCGGTGTATTGGACCGTATCGATGGCGTGCTCGCCGCCCTGCCGGTGTTTGCACTCGGCAAGGAAATTCTCGGATTCTAGGCATGGCTGGTTCTTCTCTCCGTCAGGTCGCCGTCTTCGGCGCCACCGGCTCGATCGGCGCATCGGCGCTGGACGTGATCGCGCGCCACCCCGAGCGGCTGCGCGCCAGCGTGCTGTCGGCCGGCAGCAAGGTCGAGGACCTGCTGGCGCTGTGCGCCGCGCACCAGCCTGCGCATGCGCTGATCGCCGATGCAGCGCTGTACCCGGCGCTACGCGATGGCCTGCGCGCGCTCGGGCTGGCGACCCAGGCGCATGCTGGCGCCGAGGCGCTGGACGCACTGGCCGGCAGCGACGCGTGCGACACCGTGGTGGCGGCCATCGTTGGTGCGGCCGGGCTGCCGTCTACGCTGGCCGCGGCGCGCGCTGGAAAGCGTCTGTTGCTGGCCAACAAGGAATCGCTGGTGCTGGCCGGCGAGTTGCTGACCCGCACCGCAACCGCCGCCGGCGCTGAAATCATTCCGATCGACAGCGAACACAGCGCCATCTTCCAGTGCCTGCGCTCCTGCGACGCTGGCCGCGGCGTGCGCCGGGTCATCCTGACTGCCTCCGGTGGCCCGTTCCGTGGCCGGGACCGCGCAGGGCTTGCGGCAGTCACGCCTGCGCAGGCGGTGGCGCATCCTAAGTGGTCGATGGGGCCGAAGATCTCGGTGGATTCGGCCACCCTGATGAACAAGGGCCTGGAAGTGATCGAGGCGCATCACCTGTTCGGCCTGCCGGGCGAGCAGATCGATGTGTTGGTGCACCCGCAAAGCCTGGTGCATTCGCTGGTCGAATTCGTCGACGGCTCCACCCTGGCCCAGCTTGGCCTGCCGGACATGCGCACCACTCTGGCGGTGGGCTTGGCCTGGCCGGAGCGGGTCGAATCCGGGGTTGGCGGGCTGGACCTGCTCAGCCAGGGCCGGCTGGATTTCGAGGCTCCGGACACCGCCGCATTCCCGTGCCTGCGCCTGGCCTGGGACGCATTACGGGCCGGTGGCACCGCACCGGCGATCCTGAACGCGGCCAACGAAGTCGCTGTTTCAGCGTTTCTTCAGGGCCAGGTGGGTTTCCTAGCGATCCCTGCGTTGGTCGAACACGCACTGACAACGCTCCCGCGGCACAATGCCGACACCCTCGACACCCTGCTTTTTGCCGATGCGCAAGCCCGGCAAATCACTGAACGCGCCCTCGCCCACCACGCCCTTCATGCCTGATCGATCCACGTCCGCGAGCTGCACACATGGGTGACTTCATCGGTTCGGTCTGGTGGATGATCGTCAGCCTGGGCGTGTTGGTGACCTTCCATGAGTTCGGGCATTTCTGGGTCGCGCGACGCTGCGGGGTCAAGGTGCTGCGTTTTTCGCTGGGCTTCGGCAAACCGTTGTGGATGCGCCGCGACCGCCATGGCACCGAGTTCGTAGTGGCCGCGATCCCGCTAGGCGGCTACGTCAAGATGCTCGACGAGCGCGAAGGCGAGGTGCCTCCGGTGGAGCTGGACCAGGCCTTCAATCGCAAGACCGTGTGGCAACGCATCGCGATCGTGGCGGCCGGTCCCATCGCCAACCTGTTGCTGTGCATGACGATGCTGTGGGCGATGTTTGTGGTGGGCAAGCAGGATTATTCGGCCACCGTCGGCCGCGCCGATGGGCTGGCGGCCGAAGCCGGGCTCGCCCAGGGCGAGCGCATCGTGCGCATCGACGGCCGCAGCGTCAGCAGCTGGAGCGATGCCAACATGCAGCTCACCATCGCGGCAATGGACAAGCGCGATGTCCGCGTCCTGACCGCCTCCGACGCTGCGAGCAGCAGCGAACATACCTTGCGCCTGTCGCAGTTGCCGGTCGGCTTCGACGAACGCCGGGTGGCGTCGCTGGCCGGCATCGGCTGGCAGTTCATGTTGCAGCCACCGGTGATTGCCGCAGTGGTGAAGGGTTCGGTGGCCGACGGCCTGCTCAAGCCGGGCGACCGCATCGTGGCCATCGACGGCCAGCCGATCCGCTCGGCAGAAGACATCATTCCGCAGGTGCAGGCGCTGGGTGCGCACGGCGGCCCGGGCATGATCGAGGTGGCACGCGGTGAAGACCGTCTGGCCCTGGAAATCGCCCCGCGCAAATCGACGCAAGGCCAGTGGATGATCGGCGTGCGCCCGGCCGCCGCGCCGGCCCCGGAATACGACAGCCGTCAGCAATACGGGCTGCTCGCCGCCGTGCCGGCTGCGATCCGCGAAACCGGCCGAATGACGGCCGATTCGCTGGGCATGATGAAGCGCATGCTCACCGGCCAGGCCTCGGTCAAGAGCATCTCCGGCCCGGTCACCATTGCGCGCGCGGCCAACGCCTCGGCCGAACGCGGGCTCGACTGGTTCCTGTATTTCCTGGGGTTGCTGTCGCTCAGCCTGGCGATCTTCAACCTGATGCCCATCCCGATCTTGGACGGGGGGCATCTGCTGTATTACCTTATCGAGTTGATCAAGGGCAGCCCGATCAGCGAACGGGCCATGATTGCCGGACAATACGTCGGCCTGGCGGTCCTGGCCGGGTTGATGGGACTGGCGTTCTACAACGACATCCTCGGTCTGGTTCCACGATGAAGCTGTTCCACTCTTTCCGCCTGTTGTCGTCGTCATACGCCGGCATCCAGCAATACCCGAATACGACTCCAACCGGATGTGACATGACGCGTCTTCCCACTCGCCGCCTGCTTGCCCTCGCTCTTGCCGCCGGCCTCAGCCTGCCGGCCGTTGCCCTGGCCGCCGAGCCGTTCGTTGCCAGCGACATCCGCGTCGACGGCCTGCAGCGCATTGCCTCCGGCACCGTGTTCACCTATCTGCCGGTGAACCGCGGCGACACCGTGGACGATGCCAAGGTGGCCGACGCGATCCGTGCGCTCTACCGCACCGGCTTCTTCGAGGACGTGCAACTGGATCGCCAGGGCAACATTCTGGTGATCACGGTCAAGGAGCGCCCGGCGATCAACAAGCTCACCGTGACCGGCAACAAGGACATCAAGTCCGAGGAACTGCTCAAGGGCCTGGGCGACATCGGCCTGACCGAGGGCGGTACCTTCGACCGCCTGAGCCTGGACCGCGTGACCCAGGAATTGACCCGCCAGTACAACAACCGCGGCAAGTACAACGTGGAAATCACCCCGACGGTGAGCCCACTGGACCGTAACCGCGTCGATGTGGCCATCGCGATCAAGGAAGGCAAGGCGGCCAAGATCCGCCACGTCAACCTGATCGGTACGGAAAAGTTCGCCAACGAGGACATCCTGGACAACTGGGAATCCAAGGAACACAACTGGGCCTCGTGGTACCGCCGCGACGACCAGTACTCCAAGGAAAAGATGTCCGGCGACCTGGAGAAGCTCAACTCCTGGTACCTGGACCGCGGCTATGTGGACTTCAGCATCGACTCCACCCAGGTGTCGATCAGCCCCGACAAGCGCGACATGTTCATCAGCGCCGGGGTTACCGAGGGCGAGCAATACAAGATTTCCGAGATCAAGGTCACCGGCGACACCGTGCTGCCGCAGGCCGACATCGAGCGTCTGGTGATTCCCAAGGCCGGCGACATCTTCTCGCGTGCGCTGCTGGAGCACACCTCCGATGCGATCACCAACACGTTGAGCAACGTCGGTTATGCGTTCGCCAAGGTCAATCCGATCCCGACCCCGAACCGCGAAGACCGCACCGTGGCGGTGAACCTGCAGGTGGTGCCCGGCCCGCGCGTGACCGTGCGCCGCATCCTCTACAAGGGCAATAGCCGCACCTCCGACGAGGTCTTGCGCCGCGAAATGCGCCAGTTCGAAAACACCTGGTACTCGCAGGCGGCGATAGACCGTTCCAAGATCCGTCTGCAGCGCCTGGGCTACTTCGAAAGCGTCGAGGTGGAAACGCCCGCGGTGCCCGGCAGCAACGACCAGGTCGACGTGGTCTACAACGTCAAGGAGACCACCTCCGGCAGCTTCGTGGTTGGCCTGGGTTACTCACAGAGCTTCGGTGTGACCACCTCGGTGCAGTTGTCGCAAAACAACTTCCTGGGCGGTGGTAACCGGGTGGCGGTGGAGGCCTCGCGCAGCAGCTATCAGCAGCGTTATGCGTTCTCCTACACCAACCCGTTCTTTACCGACGACGGCGTGTCGCTGGGCTACAACCTGTCCTGGCGGTCGCTGGATTATTCGAACTTCAACACCGCCCAGTACAACAGCAAGAACGGAGCGGCGCAGGTATTGTTCGGCGTGCCGATCACCGAGAACGATACCGTTTCGGCGATGGTCGGCATCGACAGCAACCAGATCAACACGTTCCAAGGCCAAACCCCGCAATCGATCATCGACTACATCGATGCAGTCGGTTCGCGCACCTTCCATGCCTGGCGCACCGAGCTGGGCTGGGCGCGCGACACCCGCAACGATTTCTTCATGCCAACACGCGGCATCTACCAGCGTGTGGGCCTGGAAACCACCCTGCCCGGCTCCACGGTCGAGTACTACAAGCTCAACTACCAGATCTCCAAGTACTGGCCGATCATCCCGGCGCTGGTGTTGAACACGCGCTTCGAGCTGGGCTATGGCGATAGCTACGGCAGCGACACCACCCGCGTGTTCACCAACCCGGATGGCTCGACCCGGACCGTTACCGCCAGCGGCCTGCCGTTCTACGAGAACTTCTACGCTGGCGGCACCAACTCGGTGCGCGGCTTCGAAGACAACACCTTAGGTCCACGTTCGGAGCGCAACCTCAACTACAGCCGCGGCCAGCCGCTGGGTGGTTCGTTCAAGACGGTGGGCTCGGTGGAAATGTATTTCCCCAAGCTGTTCGATAGCCCATCGGCGCGCATTTCGGCGTTCTTCGACTTCGGTAACGTGTACAACGGCGTGGACAACTTCAAGGCCAACGAGCTGCGTGCGTCCACCGGTGTGGCGCTGTTGTGGCGCGCCCCGGTCGGCCCGATTTCGATCAGCTACGCGTTCCCGCTGAAGAAGGAAGACAACGACCAGATCGAGCGTCTGCAGTTCACCTTCGGCAGTCAGTTCTAAGATTGGCACACAACACAATGGCGGCCCGGATACTCGGGCCGCCATTGTTTGTTTGAACACCCTGGTGTGAAACAGACTTAGAAGTACGTGTTCCAGACGTTGCCCAGGCAGGTGGCGGTGGCGCCCCAGTCGGACGAGTTGACGCATTGCACCTGCTGGTCCCAGAAGCTCTGCGCGTCGGCGCGCTGTTGCGCGAGAAATCATCGGCCGATGCACTATGGTGATCGCCCCCAGTAGGATCACGCACCGAAAATGGAGAGGACAGTTTTCATAGGCTTCTTCCTTCGGTTCGCCGCGTCGTTGCGGCCCCGCAAGAAATACGCCCGACTGTTTAGCCAACTTTTTGCGACGTTTTTCCTATAAAATCAGCACTTTACCGTTTACGCGAGATTTACCCTGATGCGCTTGACCGCCAGTGCGATTGCCGGACAATTTGGGTTGACCGTTCTTGGTGACGGCAGCACCGAAGTCAGCGGCGTCGCCACCCTGGCCCATGCCGGCGCGGGACAGCTGAGTTTTCTGTCCAACCCGCGCTATCGCCCGCAGCTGGCCGACTCCCAGGCCGCAGTGGTGGTGTTGCGTGCCGACGATGCCGAAGCCGCCAAGGGCACCGCGCTGGTCGCCAAGGATCCGTATACCGCGTTCGCCAAGATCGCCGCGCTGTTCGACGTAGCGCCGGTATGCGAACCGGGTATTCATCCGTCTGCGGTCATCGACCCGACCGCGCAGGTGTCGCCTGGCGCGCATGTCGGTCCGTTCGTCAGCATCGGTGCGCGTAGCCGCGTGGGCGATGGCTGCGTGATCGGCACCGGCAGCCTCATCGGCGCGGACTGCGTGGTGGACGACGGCAGCGAACTGCTCGCCCGCGTCACCCTGGTGACCCGCGTGCGGCTGGGCAAGCGCGTGCGCATCCACCCCGGCGCGGTGATCGGCGCCGACGGCTTCGGCCTGGCCATGGATGCCGGCCACTGGATCAAGGTGCCGCAGCTCGGCGGCGTGGTGATCGGCGACGATTGCGAAATCGGTGCCAACACCTGCATCGACCGCGGCGCGCTGGAAGACACCGTGCTGGAAGAAGACGTGCGCGTGGACAACCTGGTGCAGATCGCCCACAACTGCCGCATCGGCGCACACAGTGCCATTGCCGGCTGCTCCGGCATTGCCGGTAGCGCAAAGATCGGCCGTTACTGCCTGCTCGGCGGGCATGTCGGCGTGGTCGGCCATCTGGAGATCTGCGACAAGGTGGTGATCACCGGCAAGTCCGTCGTGCGTAATTCCATCCATGAGCCGGGCGAGTATTCGTCCGGCACCCCTCTCACCGACAATCGCACGTGGCGCAAGAATGCCGCGCGCTTCAAACAGCTCGATGTGCTCGCTAGGCGCATCCTGGCTGTTGGCAAGGAAAAAGAATGAGCCACCCCGCTTACGAACTGCCGATCGACGTCAACCAGATCCAGGCGCTAATCCCGCACCGCTATCCGTTCCTGTTGATCGACCGGGTCATCGAGCTGGACCTGGAAGCCAAGCGCATCGTCGGGCAGAAGAACGTCAGCATCAACGAGCCGTTCTTTCAGGGCCACTTCCCGACCCGTCCGGTGATGCCGGGTGTGTTGATCATCGAAGCGCTGGCGCAGGCCGGCGGCGTGATGACCCAGCTCGGTCTGGGCCGCGATGCGCTGTCCAAGCTGTTCTACATGGTCAAGGTAGACAACGCCCGCTTCAACAAGCAGGTGGTGCCGGGCGATGTGCTGATCCTGGAGGTGCAGATGAAGCGCCTGATCCGCAACATGGGATGCTATTACGGCGAGGCCAAGGTCAACGGCGAAATCGTTGCCAGTGCCGAAATCATGTGCGCCGCCGCGAGGGAATAACCCGCTTTTGGAGGTGAGACACGATGCGTGATCAAGCACCCTTGATTCATCCCACCGCCGTCATCGACCCGTCGGCGCAACTGGCCAGCGACGTGCGCGTCGGCGCCTTCTCGCTGATCGGCGCCGATGTGCACATCGGCGCGGGCACCGAGGTGGGGCCGCATTGCTCGATCCACGGCCCAACCCGGATCGGTCGCAACAACCGCTTCATCGGCCACGCTGCAATCGGCGGCGAACCGCAGGACAAGAAGTATGCCGGCGAGCGCACCGAACTGGTGATCGGCGACGACAACGTGATTCGCGAATTCGTCACCATCAACCGCGGCACCCGCGGTGGCGGCGGCATCACCACGGTCGGCAACGACAACTGGATGCTGGCCTACACGCATGTGGCGCACGACTGCCATGTGGGCAACCACTGCGTGTTTTCGAATAACACCACGTTGGCCGGCCACGTCACCGTGGGCGACTACGTGATCATCAGCGGCTTTGCCGGCGCGCATCAGTTCTGCCGGATCGGCGCGCACGCCTTCCTGGGCATGGGCGCGCTGACCAACGGGGATGTCCCGCCGTTCACCATGGTCGGCAGGGAATCGCTGGGCCGTCCGCGCGGCATCAACAGCGAAGGGCTAAAGCGCCGCGGTTTCGACGCCGAACGCATCACCGCGATCAAGCGCGCCTACCGCACGCTGTACGTCGCCGGCCTGCCGCTGACCGACGCCAAACTGCAGCTGGCCGAACAGGCCAAGAGCAGCGACGATGTGCGCGGGATGCTGGAGTTCATCGAAGCTGCAGAACGGTCGTTATTGCGATGACGGGAATCGGGAATCAGACGTCGGGAATCGAGACAGGCGTGCATGATCGCGCGCCTGCAGACGGCGAGCCCACGGCTCTGCCGATTTCCCATTCCCCACTCCCCATTCCCGGCGCGCATGCGCGCCCTCCCCGCTTCGCATTGATTGCCGGCGAGGCCTCTGGCGACATCCTCGGCGCGGGGTTGATTGCGCAATTGCGGCTGCGCTATCCGAATGCCGAATTCGTCGGTATCGGTGGCGATGCGATGCGTGGGGCCGGTTGCCAGACCTGGTTCGATGCCAGCGAATTGGCGGTGATGGGTCTGACCGAAGTGCTGCGGCATTTGCCGCGCCTGCTCAAGCTGCGCAGCGCATTCCGCGAGCGCGTGCTGGCGTGGAAGCCGGACGTGTTCATCGGCATCGACGCACCCGATTTCAATCTACCGGTGGAGCGCTGGCTCAAGCAGCGCGGGATCAAGACCGTGCACTACGTCAGCCCCTCGGTGTGGGCGTGGCGCGAGAAGCGTGCCGAAAAGATCGCCGTCAGCGCCGATCTGGTGTTGTGCCTGTTCCCGATGGAGCCGCCGATTTACGCCAAACACGGCGTGGACGCGCGCTTCGTCGGCCATCCGATGGCCGACGATATCGCTTACCAGGCCGACCGCGATGCTGCGCGCGCCACGCTGGGGTTGTCCGCCTCCAGTACCGTGCTGGCAGTGCTGCCCGGCAGCCGGCATGGCGAAATCAGCCGGCTCGGCGACACGTTTCTCCAGGCTGCCTGGCTGGTGTGCGAACACATCCCTAACCTGCACGTACTGGTACCGGCAGCCAACGCGGGCTGCAAGCAACTGCTGGCCGAGCAGCTCTCGCGCTCGTCGCTGCCAGTGATGCGATCGCACCTGATCAACGGCCAGGCGCGCACCGCGATGTTGGCCGCCGACGTCGTGCTGTTGGCCTCCGGCACCGCCACGCTGGAAGCGATGCTGGTCAAGCGCCCGATGGTGGTCGGCTACAAGGTCGCCCCGCTCACCTACCGCATCGTCAAGCTGCTGGGGCTGATCAAGGTCAACCGCTACGCCCTGCCCAATATCCTGGCCAATGACGATCTCGCGCCCGAGCTGATGCAGGACGACTGCATGCCCGAGCGACTGTGCGTGGCGCTGCTGGACTGGTTGAAGCATCCCGCCAAGGTCGCTGCGCTGCAGCCGCGTTATCTGGCACTGCATGCAGCGTTGCGCCGCGATGCGTCGGCGCGGGCAGCGGAGGCGGTGGCTGGGCTGCTTCAGGGCCGGGATTGGTCAGGAGCAAACATATGAAGATTCTCGCTGCGAACGCCCAGGCCGATAGCTCCAACACCGAGGCGCGCCAGTCGCTCTTGTTCAGCCAATCCCCAATCCCGAATGCCGAATCCCGGCTCTTGGTCGCCGGCGTCGATGAAGCGGGCCGCGGGCCGCTCGCTGGCCCCGTCGCCGTCGCCGCCGTGGTGTTCGACCCGAACAAGCCGCGCATCAATGGGCTGGACGATTCCAAGCAGCTTACCGCCGAGCGGCGCGAGCAGTTGTATGCGCGCATCGTCGATCGGGCGCTGTCGTGGTCGGTGGTGTTGATCGACAGCGAGGAGATCGACCGCATCAATATCTACCAGGCCACCATGCTCGGCATGCGGCGCGCGGTGGAAGGCGTGGCGCATGTGGCCGGATTCGCGCGCATCGATGGCAACCGCGTGCCCAAGGGGCTGCCCTGCCCGGCCGAGGCGCTGATCGGCGGCGACGCGCTGGACCGCGCCATCATGGCCGCCTCGATCGTGGCCAAGGTCACCCGCGACCGGCTGATGCACGAACTGCACGCGCAACATCCAGAGTATCGCTTCGACCAGCACAAGGGCTACAGCACGCCGATGCACCTGGCTGCATTGCAGACCCACGGGCCATGCCCGCAGCATCGACGCAGTTTTGCGCCGGTCCGCTTGGCGCTGGAAGGCCGTGAGCAGGGATCGGCCGCGATCGGCGACCCAGAGCAGTTGCAGGTCGCGCAGCTGGTTGCGCCGCTGTAAAACGCGCGGGGTCCTTATTCGAAGTGGTTGGCTGCCGGCGGGCTCTGACAGCTGAAGGTGCTGGTTAGACCGTTGCGAGGCAGTGTTGCGCACCGGACCTGCCTGTCAGGACGCAGAAGGCCGCCGGCCGCGCAATCCGCCAAGACCGGCGAAAACGGATCGCTTGCCCCCCGCAAACTGCCTGTTGCAGTCGGGAGCGATAACAGCCGTAAGTCGGGCAAGGCACCGCGCCGTTGAAGGCACGCACCGTTCCACCCGCACCGGCCCGACATTCACAGACACGCCCGGACGCAGGCCCACAGCGGTATCTCAGAGCCCGGGCGTCAAGCGATTTACCCAGATGTTGGCACCACGCTCTCGGCTCCGGGGTGTCGGCCCGCTCCCGCCGCCCCAGCTGTCAAGCCTTGTCCGTCCCCGCCCCCGCCGGTACCCTGACAGCGCATTATTCCGGTCTCGCATGTCCACTTCCCGCTTCGTCCATCTGCACGTCCACACCGAGTTCTCGCTGGCGGATTCCACTATCCGTGTGCCCGAGAAACCGGATCAGGCTGACCCGAAAAAGGCCAAGCAGGCCAACCTGCTGAGCCGGGCCGTCGAAATCGACATGCCCGCGTTGGCGGTCACCGACCTCAACAACCTGTTCGCACTGGTCAAGTTCTACAAGGCCGCCGAAGGCGTGGGCATCAAGCCGATCGCCGGCGCCGACGTGATGATCGCCACACCGGACATGACGCCCTGGCGCATGACCCTGCTGTGCCGCGACCGGGAGGGCTACCTGAGCCTGTCGCGGCTGCTCACCCGCGCCTGGATGGAAGGCCACCGCCCGGAAGGCGGCGTGGCGATCCATCCGGAATGGCTGCAGGCCGGCCACGCCAACCTGTTTGCGCTGGCCGGCCGCGACAGCTTGGCCGGGCGTTTGTTCAGCGAAGGCCGCGCCGACCTGGCCGAGCAACAACTGGCCGACTGGCAGCGCGTGTTCGGCGACGGCCTGCACCTGGAACTCACCCGCACCGGTCGCGAGTGCGAAGAACGCTTCAACCAGTTCGCGCTCAACGCAGCGGGCGTACGCGGGCTGCCGGTCGTGGCCAGTAATGACGTGCGGTTTTTATATGCAAGCGACTTCAACGCACACGAAGCGCGCGTGTGCATTTCCTCGGGCCGCGTGCTCGACGACCCCAAGCGCCCGCGCGACTACAGCGACCAGCAGTACCTGAAATCCAGCGAGGAGATGGCGGCATTGTTCGCCGACATCCCCGACGCGATCGACAACACCCACGCGCTGGCGCAACGCTGCAACATCGAGATGCGCCTGGGCACCTACTTCCTGCCCGCCTACCCGGTGCCGGACGACGAGACGCTGGACAGCTGGATCCGCAGCCAATCGCGCGACGGTCTGGCCGCACGTCTGGAAAAAAGCCCGATTGCACCGGGCAAGACGCGCCAGGACTACGTGGACCGGCTCGAATTCGAGCTGGACACCATCATCAACATGGGCTTCCCTGGCTACTTTCTGATCGTGGCCGACTTCATCCAGTGGGGCAAGAACCAGGGCATTCCGATCGGCCCAGGGCGTGGCTCCGGTGCCGGCTCGCTGGTGGCCTGGGCGCTGCAGATCACCGATCTGGACCCGCTGCCGTACAACCTGCTGTTCGAGCGCTTCTTGAACCCCGAGCGCGTGTCGATGCCCGACTTCGACATCGACTTCTGCATGGACCGCCGCGACGAAGTCATCGACTACGTGGCACGCAAGTACGGCCGCGAGCGCGTCAGCCAGATCATCACCTACGGCACCATGGCCGCCAAGGCGGTGGTGCGCGATGCCGGGCGCGTACTCGGTTTCACCTATGGTCTGGTCGACAGCGTCGCCAAGCTGATCCCCAACATCCTGGGCATCACGCTCAAGGATGCGATGGGCGAAGGCAAGGATTCGGAGATGGCCTCGCCGGAACTGATCCAGCGCTACCAGGTCGAAGACGACGTGCGCGACCTGATGGACCTGGCTCGCCAGCTCGAAGACCTCACCCGCAACGCCGGCAAGCACGCCGGCGGCGTGGTGATCGCGCCCGAGCCGCTGAGCGAATTCTGCCCGCTGTTCGCCGAACACGACGAAGACGGCCGCGGCAAGAATCCGGTCACCCAGTTCGACAAGGACGACGTCGAAGCGGTGGGCCTGGTGAAGTTCGACTTCCTCGGCCTGCGCACGCTGACCATCATCGATTGGGCGGTCAAGGCGATCAACGTGCGCCACGCACGCGCCGGCATCGACCCGGTCGACATCACCACCATTCCGCTCGACGACGTGCCCACCTACAAGGGCGTGTTCGCCTTGGGCAACACCGGCGCGGTGTTCCAGTTCGAATCCTCGGGCATGCGCCGCCTGCTCAAGGACGCGCGCCCGGACCGCTTCGAAGACCTGATCGCGCTGGTGTCGCTGTACCGCCCCGGCCCGATGGACCTGATCCCGGACTTCAACGCGCGCAAGCATGGCCAGCAGGAGATCGTCTATCCCGACCCGCGCACCGAAGTCATCCTGAAAGACACCTACGGCATCATGGTGTATCAGGAGCAGGTGATGCAGATGGCGCAGATCGTCGGCGATTACTCGCTGGGCGGCGCCGACCTGTTGCGTCGTGCAATGGGCAAGAAGGTGCCGGCCGAAATGGCCAAGCACCGCGAAATCTTCCGCGAAGGTGCGGCCAAGGGCGGCGTCAGCGCGGCCAAGGCCGACGAAATCTTCGACTTGATGGAGAAGTTCGCCGGCTACGGCTTCAACAAGTCGCACGCGGCCGCCTATGCGCTGGTCAGCTATCAGACCGCATGGCTGAAACGGCATTACCCGGCCGAATTCATGGCCGCGACGCTGTCCTCGGACATGGACAACACCGACAAGGTGGTCGGCTTTCTCGATGAGGTACGCAACCTCGGCCTCACCGTCAAGCCGCCACGCGTCAACGAATCGGCCTACATGTTCGAGGCGGCCAGCCCGGACACCATTCAATACGGCCTGGGCGCGATCAAGGGCGTCGGCCAGGGCGCGTGCGAGGCGATCGTCGAAGAACGCCAGCGCGGTGGCCCCTACACCACGCTGCTGGATTTCTGCACGCGCGTGGGCACCACCAAGCTCAATCGGCGCACGCTGGAAGCGATGATCAATGCCGGCGCGATGGATGGGCTGGGCAAGAACCGCGCTTCGCTGATGCTGCAGTTGCCCGAAGTGATGAAGGCCACCGAGCAGATGGCGCGCGAACGCGCCTCGGGGCAGAACTCGCTGTTCGGCGGTCCGGACCCGAGCGCGCCGGCAATGCGCCTGGACCTGCCCGAAAGCAAGGAATGGCCGCTGGGCCAGCTGCTCACCAGCGAGCGCGAAACGCTGGGCTTCTACCTCAGCGGCCACCCGTTCGACCCGCACCGCGAAGAAGTGCGCGAGCTGGTCGGCTGCGACCTGGGCGCGCTGGAAAAGATCCTCGCGTCGCAACAACGTGGCGCCGGTGGGGGCGGCGGCGATGGCGAAAAACGCGCCTGGCGTCCTGAAGTGAGCGCCATTCTTGCCGGCCAGGTGATCGGCGTGCGCCGCAAGGGCGACAGCCAGGTGTTCGTGCAATTGGAAGACGGCCGTGGCCGGGTCGAATGCAGCGCGTTCTCCGATGCGATGGCCGAGTTCGGCCACCTGCTGACCCGCGACCGCATCCTGATCGTCAAGGGCGGCCTGCGCGAGGACGAATTCAACGGCGGCTACAGCCTGCGCATCCGCCAGTGCTGGGACTACGAGCAGATCTGCGCCGACCACGCGCAGCGCCTGTCGCTGCGTCTGGATCTGCGCGAAAAACAGGCCTTCAAGCGCATCGACGCGCTGCTGGCCAAGCACCGCCCCGGCAAGACTCCCTTGCGCCTGGACCTGTTGCTACGTGCCCAGAGCGGTGGCGTGGCCGGCATGCTCGACCTCAACGGCAGCCACTCGGTGCGCATCGACCAGCAGCTCATGGACAGCCTGCGCGCCGACCCCGCGGTGCGGACGTTGAAGATCAAGTACAGCCCACCGTGGGCGTGAGGGGCCGGGATTGGGCATTCGGGATCAGGGATTCGTAAAAGCAGCACTGCGACTTCACGCTGCAACAGACCGCCGTTGCGAATCCCCAATCCCTGCCGTGCAACCGCACGGCTGCGTACGGGCCAGCCACACCGCTTCAGCTACACTCCCCTTCTTATGTTGACGACGCCATTGCATGAATCCTAACTACCTCGACTTCGAGCAACCCATCGCCGATCTGGAAGCAAAGATCCAGGAACTGCGCAAGGCCAGTACCGGGCCTGCGGTCAACGTGGAGACCGAAGTGCGTGCGCTGCGCGACAAGCTGCGCGTGCGCACCGCGCAGATCTTCCGCGATCTGTCGGCCTGGCAGGTTTCCCAGCTTGCGCGCCATCCGCAACGCCCGTATACGCTGGACTACATCAACACCATCTGCGACGAATTCCAGGAGCTGGCCGGCGACCGCGCCTATGCCGACGACAAGGCCATCGTCGGTGGCCTGGGCCGTATCGACGGCCGCCCGGTGGTGATCATCGGCCACCAGAAGGGCCGCGACACCAAGACCAAGGTGGCGCGCAACTTCGGGATGCCGCGCCCGGAGGGTTACCGCAAGGCGCTGCGCCTGATGAAGCTGGCCGAGCGCTTCCGGCTGCCGCTGCTGACCTTTATCGACACCCCCGGCGCCTACCCGGGCATCGGCGCCGAAGAGCGCGGCCAGTCCGAGGCGATTGCGCGCAATCTGCTGGAAATGGCCGAGCTGAAAATTCCGGTGATCTGCACCGTCATCGGCGAAGGCGGCTCCGGCGGCGCACTGGCGATCGGCGTGGGGGACCGCACCCTGATGCTGGAATACGGCACCTATTCGGTGATCTCGCCGGAAGGCTGCGCCTCGATCCTGTGGAAGGACGCCGGCAAAGCCAAGGACGCCGCCGAACAACTGGGACTGACCGCCCGCCGTCTGAAGGATCTCAGCCTAGTCGACAAGGTCATCCGCGAGCCCACCGGTGGCGCCCATCGCAATCCGCAGCAGATGGGCAAGCGGCTCAAGGCCGTGCTGCTCAACGAGCTCGACGCGCTGGAGAAGGTGCCACTGGAGACCTTGTTGCAGCAGCGCTATGAGCGCCTGCGCAGCTACGGCGCCTACGAAGGCCGCTGAGAATCCCACCATGGCCGCTCGCAGCCACTGATTCCCTGTATCGCGACGATCCCACCCTGCTGCTGGGCTTGGCGCAGGCGCAGTATTCGCTCCTGAAAAACCCCGGCCCCCAGTGACAGCGAGGACACCGCGGTGTCGATGGTGGCCTTGAGCCATTCCTCGCCCCCGGCCTCACCGATGGCAGCGCGAAAACGCCCGACCTGCATGGCATCGCAGGGCAGGCGCGGCGCATAGAACACCATGCCGCTGACGTGCTGCCAGACCACGTTCTCGGCCAAGCGCTGCACCCGTTCCTCGCCGCTGAGCTTGTCGGCGTGCTTCATGTACGCCAGGCTGGCCATCAGGCGTGGGCGACCAGCAGCGGCAATACCAACGCCGGCGACCTGCACCGAGGGACCGAACAGAGCGTCCTGCGCGCACCTTGCGGACAACGTGCAGCGCCAGAGCGGCTTGGATCTGCGCCCAGGGCAGCCGCCTGGCCAGCACTGCCAGCCGGTGGCGCGGATCGATCATTTCGGCCCATGGCGGGCGGAAGAAGTCGGCGTTCTGGGTGTGGACCATCGGCAAAACTCCAGGGAATCAGATGCTGATAGACCAAGTGGGGGGATCGGCGCCCCTGCTACCCTGTGTTCATGCCGGGTAGCGGGGTTTTGCAGGGACGACTCATTTGCTGATGAGCGATCACGGTGGGTCAGTTTGAGGTTGTTGCTGAGGTCGCCAGAAATCTTTATAATTAAACGGTTTTTGTGGTGCATATATTCCCGATTTACTCTTAAAGTCGGGCTTGCAGTAGCAATTGCCGTCACCTTGGTCACTAAATTGCGCGGGCATTTATAAAAATGGCCGCAGGACAAATTATTTATAATCCCATGAAAAACAGTTTCCTCGCTAACAGCCCATCGCCGCAGCCGTTGTTCCGCCCCCTACTCGCCTTCGCCGCGTTGACGGCGACGATGGGCACTGCTCTTACTGCTCACGCCCAGAGCGCGGGTGCCACCGCGCCATCGACCACCACTGCGTCGGCCAGCACGCTGCCCTCGGTGCGGGTACTCGGCGATTCCGACAGCGACTCCCGCCAAGTCGGCGACCGCTCAGAGATCACCCTCAACCCGCAGGCCCTGCCCACCACCGTGCAGCACATCGGTCAGGAAGACATCGCCAACACCAATGTCGGTCGCGACGTTTCGAATATCTTTCGCCGGGTGCCGGGGGTCCTGGCCAACAACATCGACCAGGGGGACACCGGCAACGGTTTCCGGATGCGCGGCTTCGCGACCCAGGGCACGCACGGAGCCGACACGGCCGTGTACGTGGATGGTGTTCCGCAGAACATCCCGTCGATCCAGAGCATCGCTAGCCACGGCGCGGTGTTCCTCGAATGGCTGCCGCCCGAGCTAATCGGCGGCATCGACGTCATCAAGGGCCCCGTCTCGGCACTCTATGGCGACCAGAACCGGGCCGGCGCGGTCGACATCCGTACCCGCGACGGCGGCGACGCGACCCCGTCGAGCGTGAGCGTCAGCGCGGAGCGCTACGGGCTCAGGCGCACGGCCCTGGTGCTGTCCAACAAGCTCTCGCAAGTCGACTCCCTCCTGGTTGCCGACCTGTCCCGCAACGATGGCTATCGCTATGCATCCAATACCGACCGGGAGAGCCTCTCCTGGAAGCTGTCCACGCAACAGGACAGCGGAAAATACAGCCTGCGCCTGACACGCTATGTGTCCGATTTCCAGGCCGCTGGCTACTTGGCGCTCTCCGACCTGCAGAAAGGCCTGGACCCGCGTTCGACCCAATTCAACAACCCGGGCTTCGGGGCCGCGCGGCGCACCAGCGTGGTCGTGAATCGGGCGCCGACAGCCGGCGAAGAGGGCTGGTACGCGACTGCCTACGGCGAGAGCCTCTACCGCCAGCGCGCCGTCGCGACGAGTGCAACCCGACATCTCCTGGGCGAGGACGACCGCGACATGTATGGCGCCCGCGTCTACCACAACACCGTCTTCGGCGACGCCAGCCTGGCGGTGGGAACGGAACTGCGCAAAGACTCGGGCAGCGCCTTCCGCCGCATCTACGTGAACCGGCTGCCGTCCGCGAACTACGCGAACGACGTCGACCTCGATTTGGTCACCTACGGCTTTTTCGCGCAGGGGCAGTGGAGGGCGACACGCGATCTCAAACTGAGCGCCGGCGCCCGGTACGACCGCTTCGACTACGACATCGCCAACCTGAAACTTCCGGCGGCCAGCACGGGGTACCGGAAAGGCGTCTTGACGCCCAAGCTGGGCGCTTCTTGGACGGTGCTGCCGCGGCTGGAGCTCTTCGCCAACGTCGCCGAGGGGATGCGGTCGCCGGCCACCGAGCAAATCAGCAGCAGCGGCGCGACCGGACCGCTCGGGGCGTCCGGCGGCGTCATCAGCCAGGTCAAGCCGAGCAAGGTGCGTTCCTACGACATGGGATTCACCGCGAATCCCACGACGGACGTGATGGTTTCGGGATCCGCCTACGACATCCTCAACAGCGACGAGATCGTCTCGCAGGCCGACGGCTCGTTCAGGTCAGTCGGCGATACCACGCGCAAGGGTGTGGAACTGGAGACGCGCTGGCAGCTCGGCACCGCATCAAGCGTGTATGCGAGCGTCGGCCGCATCCTGGAGGCCAAGGTCAACAATCCGGCCGCCAATACCGGTGCGAAGCTCTCCGTTCCCGGCGTGCAGTTCAAGGCCGGTGCCCAGCACAAGTTCGGCCTCGGCGCGGGCCAGATGACGCTCAATGCCGACGCCTACCTGATCGACGATATCCCCTACTACGTCGGTACACCCACGACGCAGGAGCGAACCATGCCACTCTACACACGCTACGACGTCAGGTCGACCTACGACTACGGTCCCGCCCAGTTCTCGCTGTACGCGACGTTCCAACCCCAACGTTACGGATCGGAAATCGCCTACGGCACGGCGGCAGGGCTGTTGGTTTCGCCGGTTCCGAAAACCACGGTCGGTGCCACGCTGCGTTATTTCTTCTGATGGGCGAGGACGCGACGCTTCAGGCGCGCAAGCTCACCGTTCGCCGGGGTGGCAAAGACACGCTCGTCGCGCTGGACTTGCGCATTCCCGCAGGCCGCGTGTATGCGCTCCTCGGCGGCAACGGTGCAGGGAAGACCACGACGCTGAACGCCTTTCTGGGCTTTGTTCCGGCATCGCAGGGCTGCGCTCTGGTGGACGGGATCGATGCGTCGCAGCACCCCGAAGCGGCGCGTGCGCGCCTGGCGTACTTGCCCGAAAACGTCGCGTTGTATCCCTATCTGTCAGGCGTGGAGAACCTGCGGTATTTCTGCGCGCTGTCGGAAATCGCGCTGACCAAGCCGCAGGCCAGGGCCCTGCTCGACGGCAGCGGCCTGGCCGGCGACGCGCACGACCGCCGGGTGGCGGTTTACTCCAAGGGCATGCGGCAAAAGGTCGGCCTGGCCATTGCCCGGGCCCGCAGGGCCACGGCGATGCTCCTCGACGAGCCGACCTCGGGCCTTGACCCGTCGGCATCCAACGAGTTCGCACAAGGCATCCTTGCAGCCAAGGCAGGGGGCATGGCCATTTTGATGGCGACGCACGATCTCTTCAACGCGCTCCAGGTCGCCGACCATATCGGCATCCTGTGCGAGGGTCGGTTGGTCGCAGAGTTCGAAACCGCAGATGTCGCCCACGCCGAACTCGAGCGCATCTACCTGGCGCATGCGCGGGGCACGCCGGAAGCGATGGCGCGATGATGGCCTCGATCGCGCGCAAGGAAACGCTGGCACTGCTCCGGGACGGTCGGCTGTGGAGCCTGGGCCTGACGTTGGCGCTGCTCTTCATCGCGATGCTGTTCACGGCAGTCGATCGGCGCGACAAGGCCGAACAGGAGCGCAGCGCGGTAGAACATGCGGTCCGCGACCAGTGGGACCACCAGGGCGACAAGAACCCGCACCGCGCTGCCCATTTCGGCCTCTATGCGTTCAAGCCCAGGAGCGCACTTTCGAGCGTAGAACCGGGCGTGGATGCACAGACAGGCCAGGCCCTGTGGCTGGAGCCGCACAAGCGCAACATGGCGATGTTCACGCCTGCGGCCGATGCAGCGCCCGCGCTGGGACTGGGTGCCTTCACGCCCGCCTTCGTTCTGCTCGCGCTGGTGCCGCTGCTCATCGCGGTATTGGGGCACAGCACCGTAACGCAAGAGCGCGAACTCGGCACGCTGCGCATGTTGCATGCCTGTGGCGCACGCGCGACCCCGTTGCTTCTGGGCAAGTGGCTGGGGTTGTGTGCCGGATTGGCCCTGGTGCTCGCCCCGGCCCTGATTGTGGGTGCCTGGGGCATGATGGCGGACCCGCGTGGCATGGCGGCGGCGGCGTCCCTTGGTGCAGCCCTCTTGCCCTATTACGCGACCTGGGCCGCGGGCACTGTGCTCGTCTCGGCTTTTTGCACCAGCTCCCGCGCGGCGCTGCTGGTCATGATCGCGTTCTGGATCGCGGCTGTCTTCATCGTTCCCCGGTTGGCGGCATCGTGGGTGGAGCACATCGCCCCCCTCCCGACGGGCGAACAATTCTGGTCGGGAATCCACGACAGTATCGAGAAGGGTCTGCCCGGAGACGGCGCAGCCGCAGCGCGGCTCGGAGCTTTCGATGCACACCTGCTGGCCGAATACCGGGTGGCCCGCCTCGAAGACCTGCCGTTTGGCGCGAACGCCAAACGGCGCCTGTTCCGCGATGCGTATTCGAACAAGGTCCACGCGCTGCGGTTTAAGGAACTCGAAGATGCGCAATTGGCACAGCAAGGCCTTCTACGGTGGTGCACGGTCTTGAGCCCCTACGCCGCGATGCGGTCCGTGGCCAGCGCGCTGGCCGGCACCGACCTGGCGCACCGCCAGCATTTCGAGGAATCGGCCGAAGCGTACCGGCAGCAGTTCACTACTCGGATGGACGAATGGGATCTGGCCGCGACCCGCGGCGTCACCTCGCTCGAAGACAAATACGCCGGCAACTTGCAGTGGCAGGCGATCCCGCCCTGGCGGTACGCAGACCCCGGCTTGGGATGTTCCCTGCGTGCGGTCGTTGCTGACGGCGCCGTGCTGGCGGCATGGTTCATGGCGGCCGTCAGCGCGCTGTGGCTGGGTTCACGCAGACTCGACCCATGCAGCTGATCCCGTCCCGGCACTACTGGCGCGCGGAAGGTTCGAAGCTGTGGCGACAGCCCGTGGCGTGGATGGCGCTGATCGCCTTGTTTGCGGTTCTGCTGGCCTCGGCCGTCTGCGCAGGGCTCGACGCGCGCGCATGGCGCTCTGCCGCCGCGCTGGATGCAGCAGCAAGAGCCGCCGCGATCAACTCCGCAACGGCGCAGTTGAAAACCCCGCCGGGCCCCGCCGCCGCGATTGCCGCTTACGAGCTGGGCCGCGGCGAGCTCGGTGTCACGCGCATACCAGTTCAGGCAGGCCTGGGCCTGGGCGTGCAGCGGCTCTCGGTGCTGCCAACGCGCTTGAAGGCTTCGCTCGACAACCGGTTGATCGAATCGCCAGACCTGGGACCTCTGCGCAATCCTCTTTTGAACGACACTGGCCTGCCCGGCGTACCGGCCATGGTCGCGCTGCTCCTGCCGCTCGTGGCGCTCGTGCTGTGCAGCGGCCTCCTGCAAGAAGAGCGGGAGCACGGTCGCCTCGGCCTGCTACGCGTGCAATCGATGCACGGGATGTGGCCCCTGGTGGCTGCGGCGCTGGGTTGGCGTTGCTTCTGCATCTGGGCCGTCACGGCGCTGGCCACGCTCCCGGCACTGCTGCTGGACCCGGGCTCGAACGCGCCTGTGATGCTGGCCTGGATCGGCGCACTGGCCGTATTCACGTTGGTGTGGGTCGTGCTCGGTGGATGCCTATCGTGGTTACCTGTCTCCGGCGCAAGCAGCATGCTGGCCGCGCTGGGCCTCTGGCTTACCTTGACCTTCGCAGTGCCCGCTGCGCTGGCGCTGGCGGCAGAACGCGCCGCGCCGATGCCCTCCCGGCTGCTGTCCATCGTGCGGATCCGCGCGGCCCAGCAGGAAAGCGAAGCGCATGAACAAGACCTGGCGAAAGCCTGGTACGCGGCACACCCCGGCGTGCAGGCACCGGCGATCGCGGTTTGGCCCGCGACCTTCGTTGCACGTGCGCTGAGCCAGGAAGCGGCACTCGGACCGCTCGCGCGTTCGTTCGATGCCTGCCGCGCCGAGCAGGCCGCCTTCGTGACGCGGTGGTCTTGGACGTCGCCGGGTCTGGCCCTGGTGCTGTGGGGCGAATTTCTTGCTGGCACCGACGCTGCGAGCTATCTCCGGTATCGCGACCAGGTAGACGCATTCGAGCAGCGGTGGCGACAATTTTTCATGCCTGCCGTCATGGACCGGCGGGGCCTTTCGGCGGAGGACTTGAAAAAGTTGCCGGCGTTCGGGCCTGAGCATTGAGTGGAACGCATCGGCAAGGGCAAGGCACGTCAACCGTACGCGTTTGGCGTCAAGGTCGGCATTACGGTGACGGCCTGCGAGGGATGGGGGGTGGATGCGCCTCGCTTCCCCGGCAATCCGTGCGACGGCGATCCCCTGGCCGAGCAACTGGAGCAGACACGCATGCTGCTGCAGGACGTCAATGTCGTACCGAACGTGGCGCTCGTGGACCTGGGCTATCGGGGGCGCGAAGTCGATGGGGTGCAGGTCCTGCATCGTGGTAAGGCCAAGACGCTGACGCGCCGGCAGTGGCGCTGGATCAAGCGACGGCAAGCGGTGGAACCGGTGATCGGTCAACTGAAACACGACTGCCGGCTGTGCCGTTGCCGACTCAAAGGCGCCCAGGGCGATGCACTGCACGTGCTCAGCTGCGCAGCCGGCGACAACCTGCGTTGGTTGATGCGCTGGATCGCGTTTTTGCGTGCCTGGATGCATTCCATGTCGTGGCCATCCTTGGGCGCCGTGGACCGAGTACAGCTTCGATCGCACCGTGCCGGCGCACGTCAATCGCCTGCCGGACGCCGAGCCGCCAGCGCGGAGTTTCGCCCTGGTAATTGCCGACCAAGTGTTCCCTTACCTACGCCATCGATGCGAACTGGACGCGATCGAAGCGCTGGTAATGCCCCATGGCTTGCTCGGACTGCAGCTCCCGCTGCCGCGCGAGGTCCCCGCCGAGCAAGATGCGGCCGATCCGACCTGGGCGCAATGCGCGTTCTATCCGTGGGAGAGCCTGCGTCGGCTGATGCTGCAATGGGGAAGGCCAGCCGTCGGCCGGCTCCTGGTTGCTGTTCAAGCGCAACGCCGGCGTGTCCGAGGCGATGACCCGCATCAACCGGCGCGAAGGCGACGGCTTCCTGCGTCATGCCGACGGCTTCCTCAGCGACACCGACGTGATCTTGCCGCTGGACGCCCACGATGGGGTGCTTGGATCGCGCGCTGCGCTGCCTGCATGTCGGCGTCCAGCCGCCCTCCCACGCCGACTGGCTGCAGCACCACTGCCGCTGTCGCAGGCGATGGCCGCGCTGGACACCCCAGACGAGCCGGGGTGACCAGCCGGCAGCGTCATCACGAGCCGCACGCGCTGTACGTGGAGGCGACCCGCTGAGCGGCACCGCCGGCCGCTCGCTCAAAACGGTTTGGCCAGCACCAGCCAGATCACCGCCACCAGCAGGATGACCGGCAATTCGTTGAACCAGCGCAGCGCCCGCCCACTGGGCACGGGACAACCATGTTCCACGCCCTTCAACCAGCGGCCGGACACGCTGTAGTGCGCAAGGATCAGTGCGACCGCCGCGAGCTTGGCGTGCAACCAACCGCCCGCGACCATGGTCGGAAAATCCGGGATGAAGCGGAAGCCTTGCCACAACACCGCCCCCAACAACAGCGCCAGGCCCAGCATGCTGTGGCCGAAGCCATACAGCCGCCGTCCCATCAGCACCAGCCGCGCACGCACGCCGGCATCGTCGCCGGCCTCGGCGATGTTGATCAGGATCCGTGGCAGGTAGAACACCGCCGCCATCCAGGCAATGACGAACAGCAGGTGGAAGGTCTTGATCCACAGGTACAAGGTCATGCGCTGGCTCCGCTGGCTCGCGTAGGATGATCGGTAGTTTCCCCGATTCGCGTGCACGATGGCACGCAGCTGCATGCCCACATCCGATGCCAAGCAGTACGACGCCGCCTATTTTCAACGCTGGTATCGCCACGCCGGGCTAGCCGACCCGGCACGCCTGCGACGCAAGGTCGCACTGGCAGTGGCGCAGGCGGAGTACTACCTGGAGCGCCCTATCCGCAGCGTGCTGGACATTGGCTGCGGCGAAGCCGCCTGGCGGGCGCCGCTGCTGGCACTGCGTCCACGCATCAGTTACCTGGGTTTCGACAGCAGCGCCTATAGCGTGCAGCGTTATGGACGCAGCCGGCAGATCCACCCTGCCCGCTTCGGCGACTTCGCCTGGTTGCGCCCCTGCGCGCCGGTGGATCTGCTGATCTGCGCCGACCTGCTGCATTACCTGCCCACGCGCGAGTTCAACCAGGGCTTGCCGGGCCTGGCCGAGTTGTGCGGCGGCGTGGCCTTCCTGGAAACCTTTGCCCAGGAAGACGCCTTCGAGGGCGACCATGAAGGCTTCCAGGCGCGACCGGCGCACTGGTACCAGCGGCGTCTGACCAGCGTCGGCTTCGCCGCACTTGGGTCGCACTGTTGGCTGTCGCCGCAGTTGGCCGGTGACGCGGCCGCGCTGGAACGCAGCTGACCGGGCGTCACAGCGTGCGATGGTAGAGGTCGGTCCATCCACGACCGCGACGACCGGACCGAACCGGACGCTTGGCACAGTTCGCCTGACCGACTCCACCCTTGGCAGCCCCATTAAGGTGCAAATGCACCAAAACCAGTATGCTGCGTGGCAGCAAAACCGCACGGATGGGTGGAATGCTTTATCAACTGCATGAGCTGACGCGCAATCTGCTAGCTCCCTGGGTGCATCAGGCCCAGGCCAACGCCAAGATGTTTTCCGACCGGGACAGCTTGTGGGCGTCGCTCCCGGGCGCCGAGCGCATGGCCGCCAGCAACGAGGTGTTCCACCGTCTGGGCAAGGAATACGAAAAGCCCGCCTGGGCGCTCGACGATGTCGAGGTCGATGGCCATTCGCTACCCATCATCGAGCGCGAAGTGCTGAGCAAGCCGTTCTGCCGGCTGCTGCGCTTCAAGCGTTTCAGCGACCACGTCGAACTGATCGGCAAGATGAAAGAGCAGCCCGCCGTGCTGGTGGTTGCGCCATTGTCCGGTCACCACGCCACGCTGCTACGCGACACCGTGCGCACCCTGCTGCGCAACCACAAGGTCTATGTGACCGACTGGGTGGACGCGCGCATGGTGCCCCTGGAAGCCGGCGCGTTTCGGCTTGAGGACTACATCACCTACATCCAGGAGTTCATCCGCCATATCGGCGCCGAGCGTCTGCATGTGGTGAGCGTGTGTCAGCCCACCGTGCCGGTGTTGGCAGCGGTGTCGCTGATGGCGAGCAACGACGAACCCACGCCGCGCTCGCTGGTGATGATGGGCGGGCCGATCGATGCGCGTCGCAGCCCCACCCAGGTCAACGACCTGGCCACCGAAAACGGCATCGAGTGGTTCCAGAACAACCTGATCCACACCGTGCCGTTCCCGTATCCGGGCCATGGCCGCCGGGTGTATCCGGGCTTCCTGCAGCACGCCGGTTTCCTGTCGATGAACCCCAACCGGCACGTGATGTCGCACTGGGATTTCTACACCGATCTGGTCAAGGGCGACCTGCAGGATGCGCAGGCGCATCGGCAGTTCTACGACGAATACAACGCCGTGCTCGACATGCCGGCCGAGTATTACCTGGACACGATTCGCGTGGTGTTTCAGGAGTTTTTGCTGCCGCAGGGCAAGTGGAAAGTGCATGGCCAACTGGTCACGCCGTCGGCGATCCGCAACACCGCGTTGCTGAGCATCGAAGGCGAACTGGACGATATCGCCGGCCTCGGGCAGACCGAGGCGGTGCACGACCTGTGCACCGGCATCGACGCCGCGCATCGTCGCCATTTGGTGGTGGAAGGCGCCGGTCACTACGGCATCTTCAGCGGACGTCGTTGGCGCGAAGTGGTGTACCCGCAGGTACGCGAATTCATCGCCCGCTACGACGCGGACCCGGTCGGCAGCCGTGACCCGGCCACCGTGACGCCGATCCGCAAGCGCAGTAAACGTGCCTGATCCAAGAGCGGCTAACAAAACGACTGCGCTCACCGCCAGGCGGGCGCGGCCGGTGCTCGGAATCGGCGTGTACCACGCGTCCACTGCGGTTCTGAGCGCGCCGTCCGCGCCCACCTGACCGCTGCTCGCGACGTTGTGTTAGCCGCTCCAAGTAATAATGAAATCCGCGGCACAGCCGGGGATTTTTTTATTGTGCTCTACGTGCAGCCGCTCAGGGAAGGTCACGTACGGCGGCAAACGCCGCCATCAACGCTGCGCATACCTGTCGCATCCCGTACGTTCATGAGCTTGCAACCTTTGGGTTACAGCCGTTCTGCGGCGTTACTACAGTCGGCATCCCCCATGCCGATAACTTTCGACCAGGGGTTTTCAGTTTCGATAGGGCAACACGATGCAAATGACACGCTTGGCGCAGCCGGCCATGGCCGATACTTCCGTTGGTGCCACACGGCGCCTGTGACTTGCGATAGGGTTGGCGCTGTCGGGCCTTGGCCTGGCACAGGTGCAGCCGGCGCCGACCAATGCCGAGCAGGCCGTGGCCGAGCCGGTGAAGGTGCCGGTCACCCCCGCATCGGCCACCGCCAAGGGCTACTCGCTCGAAGCGCAGGGTTGGGGCGCCAAGCAGGGTGGCAACATGTGGCAGGTGCGCTGGGCCGAAGACTGGTCGTATCTGAAGGACCCGTCCAAGCGCAAAATCCCGTTCGATCCGCCCAAGTACATCCCGCTCAACGAAGACGGCGATGTGTATGTGTCGCTCAGCAACGAGCTGCGCGTGCGCAGCAACACCCTCACCAATCCGGGCCTGGTTCCCGGTCGCCATTCGCAGCAGCAATATCTGCTGCGCGCTTTCTTCGGCGCGGATTTCCATGTCGGCGAGCACTTCCGTCTGTACACGGAGTTGGCGCACGGCAGCCTGGATGGACGCAACGAAGGTACCAAGTCGCCCCTGCAAAACCCCGCGACCCCGCATGAACACAGGGTTTGCGGCGTTACAGCAGGGGCGCCGATCCCTCACAATTGGTCTATCAGCATCTGATTCCTGGGAGTTTTACCAATGGCCCACACCCAGAACGCCGACTTCTTCCGCCAGCCCTTGGCCGAGATGATCGATCCGCGCCACCCGCTGGCGGTGCTGGCCCGTCGGCTGCCCTGGGCGCAGATCGAGGCGGTGTTGGCGCCGCATTTCGCTCGCAAGGTGCGCGCAGGTCGCGCGGTGGCGCAACACGATCTGTTCGGCCCCTCGGTGCAAGTGGCCGG
>NZ_JBBYGR010000050.1:0-42367 GCF_038405005.1 Xanthomonas sp. JL1
CATGGGCGAAAACTGCCAGAAACCAGGACCTAGCGTAACGAAAACTGGCAGTTCCAGCACGCCAAAACCGCAGGTGAGGCGTTGCAATGGATGCGGTCTATAGCCAGCGCCTTACGCGTTGACAGTAGGTTTGGTAGGCCGCGCCGAAGCGCTCTTGCAGTGCTTCTTCCTCCAGTCGGATCTGCACCCGGTCGATGTACAGCAGATACACGACCAGTGCCACGCCGCCAGCCGGATGTCCGAGCTAGGTGGCCCAGCCCGCCAACAGCAAGGCGTTACCGATGTACATCGGGTTGCGCGAATAACGATGCAGTCCGGTTTGCACCAGCGCACTGCATCGTTGCGGCCGACGCGGATCGACCGTGGTGCCGGCGCGACGGAATCGCCATTTCGGCACGACGTTGATCAGCGCGCCGAGCAGCATGATGGCTAGCGCGCACGCGCGCTGCCCGGGCAGCGAGATGCACAATTGCGGCCACGTGAGGGCAGCCGCCCATGCGCCTAGCATGCCGGCAGCGACGCAGACCGGCGGCGGCAAGGGGGACATCGTGGGCCTACAGCTTGCCACGTTGCTCGCGCAGACCGGCCAGTTGGGTGGTCCAGTCAGCCAGACGTGCACGCTCCTGATCGACCACTACTGCTGGTGCGTTCTGCACGAAGGTCGCGTTGCCGAGCTTGCCGTTGCACTTGCCGATCTCGCCTTTCACGCGCTTGATTTCCTTGTCCAGGCGCATGCGTTCGGCATCCATGTCGACCAGGCCTTCCAGCGGCACCAGCAGCGTGAGTTCTCCGACGATGGCGGCGGCAGACGGCGGTGTGTCCTGGCCAGCGTCCAGCCAATCGATGCGTTCCAGCTTGAGCAGGAACGACAGCTGCGAGGCGAAGCGGGCAACGCGCGGTCGTTCGTCGGCAGTGTCGGCCTGCAGCAGCAGGCGCACCTGCTTGGACGGTGGCACGTTCAATTCGCTGCGCACGCGGCGCAGTGCCGACACCATCGACTTGAGCCATTCGACATCAGCTTCGGCGGTGGCATAGCCGCTGGTATCGACATCGCCAACCTGCGGGAAGCGCTGCAATGAAATAGTCGCGGTGGTGATGCCCAAACGCGGCACGACCTGCTGCCACAACTCTTCGGTGACGAACGGGGTGAGCGGGTGCAACAGGCGCAGCAACGACTCCAACACGTACAGCAGCGTGTGGCGGGTGCTGGCGGCCGCGTCGGTGTCCTGGTTGTTGAGCGCCGGCTTGGCCAGTTCCACGAACCAGTCGCAGAACGCGTTCCAGGCGAATTCGTACAGCGACTGCGCGAGCAGGTCGAAGCGATAGTTGGCGTAATGCGCGTGGGTTTCTGCAGTGACCTTGTCCAGGCGCGCAAGAATCCACTTTTCCGCTTCGGTGCGCGGTTGTGGCACGCCGGTGAAGCGGGCGCCTTCGGTGTTCATCAGCACGAAACGCGTGGCGTTCCACAGCTTGTTGCAGAAGTTCTTGTAGCCCTCGGCGCGGCCCAGATCGAACTTGATGTCGCGGCCATGCGTCGCGAGTGCGGCGATGGTGAAGCGCAGCGCGTCGGCACCGTGGGCAATGATGCCGTCCGGGAATTCCTTGCGCGTGGCTTTTTCGATCTTTTCGGCCATGCGCGGCTGCATCAAGCCGTTGGTGCGCTTGGCCACCAGATCCTCGATGCTGATGCCGTCGATGATGTCCAGCGGATCGAGCACGTTGCCCTTGGACTTGGACATCTTCTGGCCCTGCGCATCGCGGATCAGGCCGGTGATATAGACGTCGCGGAACGGCACCTGGCCGGTGAAACTGTCGGTGGCCATGATCATGCGCGCCACCCAGAAGAAGATGATGTCGAAGCCGGTGACCAGCACGCTTGAAGGCAGATAACGCGCGAATCCGCGCTCGGCCATCGCCTGCGAATCCGGCCAGCCCAGCGTGGAGAATGGCCACAGCTGCGAGGAGAACCAGGTTTCCAGCACGTCGCTGTCCTGATGCAGCGCAATCTCCGCACCCAAGCCATGCTTGGCACGCACCTCGGCTTCGTCGTGGCCAACATGGCAATGCCCGGCATCGTCGAACCATGCCGGAATGCGATGGCCCCACCACAGCTGACGGCTGATGCACCAATCCTGGATGTTTTCCATCCAATGGCGATAGGTGTTGATCCAGTTCGGCGGCACGAACTGGATCTGGCCGCTTTCGACCAGTTCCAGCCCGCGCTTTGCCAATGCGTCCATTTTCACGAACCACTGGTCGGTGAGGTAAGGCTCGATCACCTGGCCGGTACGGTCGCCGCGCGGCACCTGCAGTTTGTGCGGTTTGGTTTCCACCAAGATGCTCAGGTCTTCCAGCTCGGACAGCACCAGCTTGCGTGCGTCGTAACGATCAAGACCGATGTACTGCGCCGGAATCTTGTAGGCGAGGTGCTGACCTAAACGCTTGCGCTGAATTTGGTCAAGTTCGCGCCAATCGATGCCAGCGTTGACGAAGGGGGATTCGTCATCTGGGTACTGTTTGCGTGGATCGATGATCTTCGCATCTGCGGTGAAAAGGTTTACTAGCGGAAGATTATGTCGCTCCCCCACCTGGTAATCGTTGAAGTCATGCGCAGGCGTGACCTTGACCACGCCGGTGCCGAAGGCGCGGTCGACATAATCGTCGGTGATCACCGGCACGTGCCGGCCGGTCAGCGGCAGCACGATGCGTGCGGTATGCAGCGTGAGATAACGCGCATCTTCCGGGTGCACCATTACAGCGGTATCGCCCAGCATGGTTTCCGGGCGCGTGGTCGCCACCACCAGATAATCGCGGGTCTCGCGCAGGGTCTCGTTGCCGTCGGCATCGTGCTCGATGTGCTCGTAGGTGACGCCATCGGCCAGCGGATAGCGGATCGACCACAGGAAGCCGTCTTCTTCGACGTTTTCCACTTCCAGATCCGAGATCGCGGTCTTCAGCACCGGGTCCCAGTTGACCAGGCGCTGACCGCGGTAGATCAGGCCTTGCTCGTACCAGCGCACGAACGCTTCGTTGACCGCGGCCGACGGCTGCGGGTCCATTGTGAAGGTGCTGCGCGACCAATCGCTGGAAGTGCCCAGCCGACGCATCTGGCGCTCGATGGTGTCGCCGGATGCGGCCTTCCATTCCCACACTTTGGCAATGAAGCCCTCGCGCCCCAGCGAGTCGCGCGTTTCGCCCTTGCCTTCCAATGCCAGATTGCGCGACACCACCATCTCGGTGGCGATGCCGGCATGGTCGGTGCCCACCTGCCACAAGGTGTCGTACCCGCGCATGCGGTGGTAGCGAACCAACGCATCCATCAATGTCTGCTGAAACGCGTGGCCCATGTGCAGCGTGCCGGTGACATTGGGCGGCGGCAGCAGCACGGTGTACGGCTCACCCGTGTCGGACGGCACGAAGTAACCTGCCGCCTCCCACTGCGCATACAGGCGCGATTCGAAGGAAGAGGGGTCGTAGCTGGAGGCGAGGGTGGTCATAGAGGGGCTGGGATTGGTTATTCGTTATTCGGGATTGGTTGCGTCATGGGGCCGGCGAGCATGACTGGCAACCCACGCATCAATGGCAGCGATGGTGCGGTGGAACGGAGGGTGGCGATTTCGGATGCGTCGTTGGCTGCAGCCTGTGGATGCGCGCAAGCCCGCTGTGACGAATCCCCAATCCCAACTCCCCAATCCCCGCCCCATTCACATGTCGTACTTGGTCAGTTCCAGGCCCAGGGCCTTGTACTGTTTCCAACGCTCGCGCAGCGGTTCGCGGGCGGCCGGGTCGGCGGGCACGACTTCCAGCACGCGGTCGCAGGCGCCCAGGTACGGGTCGTCGCGCAGGTTGATCACCAGCGGGCGCGAGGGGGCGGCGAACTCGGGGGCGGCGATCAGCACCGGGGCCAGCTCGTCTTCCTCGTCGGTGCCGGCGATCTGGTGCGGGACGTAGGCTTCGTCGTCGAACGCCCACAGCAGGTCGTCCAACGCCTCGGCCTGCTCCGCATCGCGGGCCAGGATCAGCGTCGACAGGTTGGCGTTGTTGGCCTTGCGCGCCAGCTCGCACACCAGCCGCAGCGGTTCGTTGAGGAAGCGCGGCTTGGCGATCAGGTAGAAGTCGGCACGGGGCATCAGGCGGTCACAAAGCGAGAGGAGAGCAGGAATTTGGTGGTCATGCCGGCGGCCACGAACAGGGCAGCACAGCCGAGCACGGCCAACAACGGGCCGCCGAATGCACGCAGGCGTTGCCCGGGCGGTAGAGATACACCGGCAGGAACCGCACGGCTGATGCCACGATGCCGATATTCATCCAGGCCGGCCGGCGGCTGTCGGCCGCCAGCCACACAAACAACAGCAACAGCTGCACGACGATCCAGAGCAGGTCGATGCCAGGGCTGGTCCAGCCCGGCACCGCGCTGGCTGCGCCCTTCACGACGGAGAAGCCGGCAATCAGCGCCAGTGCCGCGCGCGGCGACATCAGGCGGCGCGATCCAGCAACCACTGCGTCAGCAGGCCGACCGGGCGGCCGGTGGCCATGCCGCGCTTGCCTTCGTCGCTGGCCACGCCGGCGATGTCCAGATGCGCCCAGCGCTGGTTTTCGGTGAAGCGCGACAGGAAGCACCCGGCAGTGATCGCACCGCCCCAGCGGCCGCCGATGTTGTAGACGTCGGCGAAGGTGGAATCCAGCAGACCCTGGTATTCGTCCCACAGCGGCAGGCGCCAGGCGCGGTCGAACACGTGCTCGCCAGCGGCCAGCAGCTCGTTGGCCAGGTCGTCGTGCTTGCTCATCAGGCCGGCGGTCTGGTGACCCAGCGCCACCATGCAGGCACCGGTCAAGGTGGCCACGTCCACCAGCGCTTCGGGGTTGAAGCGTTCGGCGTAGGTCAGCGCATCGCACAGGATCAGCCGGCCTTCGGCGTCGGTATTGCCGACCTCGATGGTCTTGCCGGACATGCTGGTGATCACGTCCGAGGGGCGATAGGCATTGCCGTCGATGGCGTTTTCCACCGCCGGCACCACCACCACCAGATTGATCGGCAGTTCGGCCTTGACCGTGGCCACGAAGGTGCCGATGACGGTGGCGCCACCGCACATGTCGTACTTCATTTCCTCGATGCCGCCCTGCGTCTTGAGGTTGACGCCGCCGGTGTCGAAGGTGATGCCCTTGCCGACCAGCACGTACGGGCGCGCGTCGCCACCACCGTTCCACTTCAGCACGATCAGGCGCGGGCGATTGGCCGAGCCACGTGCCACCGACAGCAGCGAACCCATGCCCAGCGCTTCCATCTGCGCCTCGTCCAGAATCTCGGCTTCGGCGCCCGGGAACTTGCCGGCGAATGCGGCGGCGGTGTCGGCCAGGTAGGCCGGGGTGCAGTAGTTCGGTGGCAGGTTGCCCAGCTCGCGGGCGAACTCCACGCCTTCGGCGGTGGCCACGCCCACGGCGAGCGCGCGGGCGTCGTCGCCGGCGATCGCCAGGGTGGTCAGGCCGGTCTCGTCGACCTTCTTCTTGCCCAGCGTGGCGGTGTAGCGGTAGGCCGCATGGTCGCTGACGGTGACTGCCTGGCGGATGTTCCAGGCCGCATCGCGGGCCTTGACGGTGAGTTCGGTCAGGGTGAGCAGGGCGGTGCCGACTGCGCCGGTCTTCAGCGCGCGGGTTGCATCACCGATGGCCTTGAGGTACGGCGCCACGCCGAACTTGCCGGCGTCGCCCAGCCCGACCACCAGCACGCGCGGGGCGGCGACGCCGGGCAGGTCGTGCAGCAGGGTGGTGCTGCCGGTCTTGCCGGCCACATCGCCGCGTGCCAACAGGGCGGTCAGACGGCCCTGGCTGGCGCTGTCCAGCGCCTGGGCGGCGGGCGAAAGGGTCTTGTCGGCGAACGCGCCAACCACGATGCAGTCGACAGCAGCGCTTGCCGGCGCGTCTTGGTTCAGGGTGAATTGCAGGGCCATTGATCAGATTCCGTAGGCAAATCCGTACAATCGCGGGCTGTTTACGCCAACCTAACTAGGCTGGCGGCGCCGCGAACGAATTCGAGAGTTTAAAACAAGCCCACCCCATGCCGAAGCTCGATCGATACCTGCTTAGCGATTTCACCCAGAGCTTCCTGGCCACCTTGATTGTGCTGCTGGTCGTCAGCGTCGGCGGTGTGCTGGTCGATATCCTCGGCAATATCGCCGATGGCCGCATCCCGGCGCGCTTGCTGCTGTCGCAGGTGGGGCTGCAATTCGTGGCCTACCTGCCCATCATCCTGCCGCTGGCATTAATGCTGGGCTTGCTGCTGGCACTGGCGCGGCTGTACCGCGATTCAGAAATGGCCGTCATTACCGCCATTGGTGTCGGACCCACGCGCATGTTGCGCCCGCTATTGATGCTGGTGGTACCGGTGGTGGTGGTCATCGGGCTGTGCTCGCTGTGGCTGGGCCCCTGGGCGAGCCGCACCGCCGAAGCGATGCTGGAAGATGCCAACCGCAGCGTGCTGATGGCCGGCCTGGAATCGGGCCAGTTCACGCCGTTGTCCGATGGTGGCGTGGTGTACATGCAGACGATCTCTGCCGACGGCAAGGGCCTGGGCAAGATCTTCCTGCAGCGCCAACAGAACGACCGCATCGATGTGGTCACCGCCGACCGCGGCGCCCTGTTCTTCGAAGGCAAGACCGACCGTTACCTGCACCTGGACGATGGCTACCGTACCGAGGGTCCGGCCGGCGGTGCGACGCTGGACTATCGCTTGATGAAGTTCGCCAGCAGCGACATTGCCTTGCCCGACCGCACCCGCTTGCACGATGCCAACGACCCGGAAGTGATGTGGACCACACAGTTGCTGTCCGACGAGCGGCCCGCCGCACGCGCGCAGCTGCATGAGCGCCTGGCACCGCCGCTGCTGGCGCTGGCGTTTGCAATGCTGACCTTGCCGCTGTCGCGCAGCGCGCCGCGGCAGCAGCGCTACGGACGCATCATGCTGGCGTTCCTGGCCTACATGGTCGGCACCAATCTGATGATCGTCGGCACCCAGTGGATCGCCAACGGCAAGGCCCCGGCCGCGCTGGGCCTGTGGTGGCTGACGCTGCCGCTGCTGGCAGTGGCGGTGTGGGCGTATGCGCGCGATGGCCGCGTGCGTCGGCCGAGGGCGCGCGCATGAAGCTGACGCCGCGGGTCCATGATTGGTATGTCGGCCGGGTGGTGCTGTCCACCGTGCTGCTGACGTGGGCGGTGCTGTTGGGGCTTGACCTGGTCAACGCCTTTGCCAGCGAAGCCAAGGACATTGGTCAGGGCAGTTACACCTTTGGCCATGCGGTGGCTTACGTGGCCTACACCGTGCCGCGCCGGGCCTACACCTTGTTCCCCACTGCAGCGGTGATTGGCGCGCTGATGGGCCTGGGCCAGTTGGCCGCCACCTCCGAGCTGACCGCGCTGCGCGCGTTGGGCGTGTCGCGCAAACGCATGTCCGCCTCGGTAGTCGCAGCGATGGCGCTGCTGACCGCCAGCATGGTGATCAGTGGCGAAACCATCGGGCCGTGGGCACAGAACCAGGCGGACACGCTCAAGGCCAGTGCCCGCTACAACAGCGATATGGCCGCTTCGCTCTATGCCGGCCTGTGGGCACGTGAGGGCGACACCTTTCTTAACGCCTTGAGTGGTGAAGAGAAGTTGCTCGACGGCGGCGATACCGCACTGGATCTGCACGATGTGCGGCTGTATCACCTCGACTCCAGCGGCAGAATGCAGCAGCTGACCTATGCGTCGGTGGCCGAACATCGCGATGGCCGTTGGACTCTGCGCCAGGTACGTCGCGACACCTTCCAGGAACGCTCGGTGCAGCGCGAAACCTTCCCCGAGTTGCCGTGGCAATCGCAACTGAATCCGGCAGCGCTGGCCGCTGGCCTCGCCAAGCCGCGCAATCTGTCCGCTCATGATCTGGAGCAGAGCATCGAATACCGCAGCCGCAATGGATTGGATGCGCGCGATTACGAAGATCAGTACTGGAGCCGTTGGTTCTATCCGCTCAACGTGCTGGCGCTGTGCATGGCGGCAATCCCGTTCTCGTTCGGTTCGCTGCGGAGCGGCGGCTTGGGCAAGCGTCTGTTCCTGGGCATCCTGTTCGCGCTGGGCTTCTGGCTGCTGCAGCTGTTTTTCGGCCGCATGGCCGGCGCGCTCAAGCTCGATTACCGCATCGCCTATGCGCTACCGCCGATGGTGATGCTGGGTGTATCGGCGTGGTTGTTCCGCAGGCGTAGTAGCTGACCGCATGCGGCGGGTGAGCATGGTGGGAGTGGCGCTCTGCCTGCTGTATCTGGCGGCGACTGCGTTTTGCGTGTGGGGAGCGCTTAGTGCACAGGGCGATCCCAAGGGCTAATTCGTTTTTCTGCAACTGCCGCTGACGCCTCAGATGATCGCGCTGGATGCTCTCCACGCGTATGCCTGGTTAACCAACATGCCTTGGGCGACAACTTATGTTTTGTTGATTCCGCCATTTTTAGCGGTGCTGTATGCGTTTGGGCATGCAGTTCAGTGGTTGATTGCGCGCCTTTTGTTGGGCGCTCAATAAGCCGCAGCCTGGCTGGGTCGCCGCCGCCAGTCCCGTCGCACTCCAGGTGCAGTTCGCATGCATCGAACAAGCGGGATCGGCGAGATGCGGGTTGTGGACTGCCGACCTGATCACTTCAATGTCTTGGCACTGCGCTGCAGCCGGGTCCCACTTGCACGGTCGTGCCAGGTCAGCCGGTCGCGATCCAGCCACGCCCACCAGAATCCTAGCCCGCCCAGCGCCAGCGACAAGGTGCCGACGGCATAGCGTATCCACAGCGCACGCCATGAGGCCTGTGGACCGATCAAGCGCAGCCGCCACGGGCGCATGCCCAGCGTCTGTCCGCCGCGGCGCCAGCTCGCGGTGGCGTAGATGCCTGCGGTGATCCAGCAGCACAGCCACAACAGCCATTGCCAGCCGCTGAAGGGTGCGATGTTTTCGCGTGCTGGGTGCCCGGCGAGCGTAAAGCCCAGCGTGAATACAGTGGAGATCAGCATCGACAGCGCCAGCACTGGCAAGGCGTCGTAGCACAGCGCCAGCAGCCGCCAGCCCACCAGTGCAGGGGTGCGTGCAATGCGCGGCGAAGAGAGCGAAGTCATGGCGCGAGCATAACGGTCGCCAGTCACTGTGCAACGCCGCGCTGCGGTCGCTGCGCTTTGGCATTTGCCCGCGCTGACGCATTCGCTGCGTCGCTCCGGGCAATCGGGCGCAAGCCCACGCCCGGCGGCTCCTTGTCGTGGCATCAATACGGTGGGTGGGCCGCCGCATTCCCGGTAGACCATTCGTGTTTGCGTCTTGTCTGCCTGATCGCACCGCCTCACACGCACGCGTACGTCCCTTCCGCTGCGCACGTCGTGCGAGGCACGCACAAAGAGGCACGCAAAGAGCCCCTGCGTGCGGATGGCGTGGCCTGGTCACACATCACAACGCTGTGCAGCGTAAGCCAGTGTGCCTAAGCATGCCGCATACCGGCGATCTGCAACGCGTTGTCTCGCAACGCGCGCGCCACGTTCTATGCTGTTGCGATGTCTGCCAGCAGTCCTGCCGAACGCCGCCAACTCGCCCAGCAGCTACCGCCGCTGCAGGCGGCCGATGCCGGTGTGATCGAGCGTTTCCTCGACCGGTTTTGGGCCGAGCAAGGCGTGGCGCGGCAGACGCTGGAGAGCTACCGGCGCGATCTGGAAGGGTTGGCGCGCTGGCGCGCCGGCGCCGGCGGCGGTTTGCTCGGCATCGACCGCGTGGCATTGTTCGACTATCTGCGGTGGCGTGCCCAGGCCAATTACTCCCCGCGCAGCACGGCGCGGCTGCTGTCGACCTTGCGTGCGTTCTACGGCTGGTGCCTGCGCGATGGCGTGCGCAGCGACGACCCGACAGCGCTGATCGACCCGCCACAGCTGCCGCGCTCGCTGCCCAAAGCGTTGACTGAAAGTCAGATCGAGGCGCTGCTGGCCGCCCCCGAGGTGGATACTCCTGCGGGCCTGCGCGACCGCGCCATGCTGGAGCTGATGTACGCCGCGGGCCTGCGTGTGAGCGAGCTGGTCAACCTGCCGGCAGTCGGGGTGAATCTGCGCCAGGGCGTGTTGCGGGTCACCGGCAAGGGCAGCAAGGACCGGCTGGTGCCGCTGGGCGAGGAATCCCAGCATTGGTTGGAACGTTACCTGCGCGAGGCGCGCCCGCTGCTGGCCGCGAACAAGCCGGTGGCGGCGGTGGATGGCCAGGTGCCGTTATTCATCGACGCCGCCCGCCAAGCGCTCAGTCGTCAGCACTTCTGGGCGTTGGTCAAACGCTACGCAGCGGTGGCCGGCATCGACCCGGCGATGGTCAGCCCACATGGGCTGCGCCACAGCTTTGCCACCCATTTGCTCAACCACGGCGCCGACCTGCGCGCGCTGCAGATGCTGTTGGGCCACAGCTCGTTGTCGACCACCCAGATCTATACGCTGGTGGCGCGCCAGCATCTGCAGAAGCTGCACGCCAGCCATCATCCGCGTGGTTAGTCCGCGCGGCGTTTGACCAGTCGCGTGTGGGCGCACTGCTGATGCGCTGAGGGCCCGGCTGGGAAATACGTGCCCGGTCAAATCAAGCGGCCAGCGGCAGCTCGAACAACGCTTGACGGAGTTTGCGATGCAGCATCAGCCGCGCTCGACCGGGAGCGTGGCCTCCTCGTGCCATACATCACGCCAGCGGTCAGGGCAGAGTGGCGGGGGGGGGGNNNNACCCGCACTGTAAAGCGCCGGAGCGAGCAGGATTGGACGATTAGGAAATTTCAGGACGTTCTGTGCTGCCAACGTGCAGACCTGCCGCCAGAGCCGCGAAACCGCGCTGTGCATCGCGTCTGTCCCATCGCCGCAGCAGTTGTTCGCTTGCCGTGTTGCCAAATGTCGCGGCCGCTGCCGGGCTTCATCTGCGCTGTGCAAGAATGCCGGCACCTCATTCCATCTGGATGCGTGAATGTATCGTCTTGCCATCGCCGCGCTGCTGGGCGCGATCAGCCTTACCGCCTGCGCACAATCGTCGCAGCCTGCGGCAAGCACTGTCGGCGCCAAGCCCGCCGCCGCGCCCGCCGCCGCCGGCAACGTGGATCAGCGCGTGAGCACGGCGCTCAAGGCGCTGGACCCGGATTTCAAGCCTGACTACCTCGGTGCTGCACCATTCCCCGGCTTCCGCGAAGTGGTCGTCGGTGGGCAGGTGCTGTACGTCAGCGATGACGGCCGTTACCTGATCCAGGCGCAGCCGTTCGACATCCAGAACAAGCAATTCGCCGCCAGCCCGGGCCTGCTGGCCTACCGCCGCAAGCAGCTGGACACTGTGCCCAAAGCCGACCGCATCGTCTTTGCGCCGGCAAACCCGAAGTACACCGTCACCGTCTTTACCGACGTGGAATGTGGCTACTGCCGCAAGCTGCACAGCGAGATCGGCGAGCTCAACAAGCAGGGCATCGCGGTGGAATACCTCGCGTTCCCGCGCATGGGCCTGGGCAGCCAGGACCACAAGGAAATGATCGCGGTGTGGTGCGCTGCCGATCGCAAGCAAGCGCTGACGGCCGCCAAGTCCGGTCAGCCGGTGGCTTCCAAGGACTGCAAGAACCCGGTGTCGATGGAATACACCCTGGGCCAGCGCCTGGGTGTCAACGGTACGCCGGCGATCTTTGCGCCAGACGGCACGCAGCTTGGTGGCTACCTGCCGCCAGCGCAGCTGCGTGAGGCGCTGGAAAAGCGCGCCGTCGCCACGGCCGGCGGCAGCCGCTGATCCACGGCGGAGCGGCGGTGTGATGCCGCTTGGCGGGTCACATCGGTGGCCGGCGCGATCGAACGGAAGGCTGGAATGCAGATGCATTCCGGCCTTCTGCGTTTTTTGGGGCAGGCTGGAGGGATCGGGGGCCTGAACCTGGTAGTTCGCGCCCAACTGCCAGCCAGCCCGCGGGCTGGCTGGACAGAAACCAATAGCCAATAGCCAATGCGTCGACATGTAGCCTCGTAGCCCGCGAGTCAGCCAGCCACGGTCACCCGTGCCGCGCAGGGCTGGATTTGGCCCCGCCACACGGCCGCATCACCCCACGCATTGCCCGCCTGCGCCCGCGCAGTCCGGCGTCGATCCATCAGCTCCGTTACAATCTGCAGCCCCGTTTCTGACACGGTTCCTCGGACATGATGGTCCTCGAGGGCGCTTCCGCCCTTTCGCCGTTCCGCCGCGCTCGGCTCGAAACCCGCCTGCAAACCCTCGTCCCCGCGCTGCGTATCACCGGCGTCTGGCACGTGTACTTCATCCGCGCCGAGGCCGGGCAATCGCCCGACCAGGCCACCTTGCGGCGGATTCTGCAGGCCAATGCTGCGCCCGCCGTGCGCGATGCGGATGCCGCTTCGCGCTATGTGGTGCCGCGGTTGGGCACGCTGTCGCCGTGGTCGAGCAAGGCCACCGAGCTGGTGCGTGGCGCCGGGCAGCCGATCCAGCGCGTGGAGCGCGGCACCCGCATCGATCTGGCCGGCTGGCCGGACGACGCGGTCGCGCAGGCCGCCGTGGCCAAGCTGCTGCACGACCCGATGACGCAATCGCTGCTCGGTTCGGCTGCTGCGGCCGAGGCGCTGTTCAATGTGCCCGCCCCGGGCCAGTTGCAGCGCGTGCCGCTGGATGGGCTGGAGCAGGCCAACCGCGACCTGGGACTGGCGCTGGCGCAGGACGAGATCGACTACCTGCGCGAACGTTTCGCCGCGCTGGGCCGCGACCCGGCCGATGTCGAGCTGATGATGTTTGCGCAGGCCAACTCCGAGCACTGCCGGCACAAGATCTTCAACGCCAGCTGGACCATCGACGGCAAGCCGCAGGAGCGCTCGCTGTTCCGCATGATCAAGCACACCCACCAGCAGACCCCGCAGCACACCTTGTCGGCCTACAGCGACAACGCCGCGGTGGTGGAAGGCGTGCCAGCCGCGCGCTATCGCCCGGATCCGGCCAGTGGCCAATACCGCAGGGAAGCGGTGCTGCCGTCGGCCTTTGCGATCAAGGTGGAAACGCATAACCACCCGACCGCGATCGCACCGTTCCCCGGCGCGGCCACCGGTGCGGGCGGCGAAATTCGCGACGAAGGCGCCACGGGCCGCGGTGGCAAGCCCAAGGCCGGCCTGACCGGGTTTTCGGTCTCGCACCTGCGCATTCCGACCCTGCCGCAACCGTGGGAAGCGCCGCGCGCACTGAACCCGCGCATGGCACCCGCGCTGGACATCATGCTCGACGGCCCGCTGGGCGGTGCCGCGTTCAACAACGAATTCGGCCGGCCGAACCTGCTCGGCTATTTCCGCAGTTTCGAGCTCGCCGAAGGCCCGGGCCTGACCCGCGCCTACGACAAACCGATCATGCTGGCCGGTGGCCTGGGCGCGATCGATCGCAATCAGGTCGAAAAGCTGCGCCTGCAGCCGGGCGATGCGGTGATCGTGCTGGGCGGCCCGGCGATGCTGATCGGCCTGGGCGGCGGCGCGGCCAGTTCAGTGGCCGCAGGCGACAGTGCCGAAGCGCTGGATTTTGCCAGCGTGCAGCGCGAAAACCCTGAAATGGAGCGCCGCTGCCAGGAGGTCATCGACCACTGCGTGGCGCTGGGTGTGGACAACCCGATCCGCTGGTTCCATGACGTGGGCGCGGGCGGGCTGTCCAACGCCATTCCCGAGCTGCTGCACGATTCGGGCGTGGGCGGCATCATCGATTTGGGCCGTGTGCTCAGCGACGATCCGTCGCTGTCGCCGCTGGAACTGTGGTGCAACGAATCGCAGGAACGCTACGTGCTCGGCGTGCCGCAGGCGCGCCTGGAGGAATTCGCCGCCATCTGCGCCCGCGAGCGCTGCCCGTTCGCCGCGGTCGGCGTGGCCACGACGGAGGAGCGGCTGGTGGTTGGCTATGGAGTCTTCGACTCCGGGATTGGAGATTCGGGATTCGGGATGCGCAACGGCGCACTCTCGGGTGCTGAAAGCGCTCCTGCTTCTCCCCGCTCCCCACTCCCCACTCCCCACTCCCAGCTTCCAATCGATCTGCCGATGGATGTCCTGTTCGGCAAGGCGCCGAAGATGCATCGCGATGCAGTGCATCCGGCCGCGCCGCAGTGGCCGGTGCTGCAGACCGCGTCGCTGGATCTGCAGCAGGCTGGCTTGCGCGTGTTGGCGCATCCCACCGTGGCGTCCAAGAGCTTTCTGGTCACCATCGGCGACCGCAGCGTGGGCGGCTTGACTGCGCGCGAGCAGATGATCGGGCCGTGGCAGCTGCCGCTGGCCGATTGCGCGATCACCATGGCCGGTTTCGACACCTTCGAAGGCGAAGCGATGTCGATCGGCGAGCGCACTCCGTTGGCGCTGTTGAACGCGGCCGCGTCCGCACGCATGGCCGTGGGCGAAGCGATCACCAACCTGTGCGCTGCACCGATGCATCGGCTGGACAGCATCAAGCTCTCGGCCAACTGGATGGCCGCCGCCGGCCATGCCGGTGAAGACGCGCTGTTGTACGACGCCGTGCGCGCGGTCGGCATGGAGCTTTGCCCGGCACTCGAACTGAGCGTGCCGGTGGGCAAGGATTCGCTGTCGATGCAGGCGCAGTGGGTTGAAGCCGGCATTGGTGATTCGGCATTCGGCATTGGCAAAACACCGGAGTCCTCCGCTGTTGCGAATCCCCGATCTCCGCTGCCCACTCCCGTCGCTCACAAGAGCGTTTCACCGGTCTCGCTGATCATCAGTGCGTTCGCCCCAGTCGGCGATGTGCGCACGCAGCTGACGCCGTTGTTGCGCAGCGATGAAGAGAGCGAGCTGTGGTTGATCGGCTTGGGTGGCGGCAAGCAGCGGCTGGGCGGGTCGGTGCTGGCGCAGGTGTATGCCAATGACGCGGCATTGCCGGCATTCGGCGGCGATGTGCCGGATCTGGACGATGCGCAGCGTCTGCGCAGTTTCTTCGAGCTGATCCGCGACGCGCGCGACAGCGGGCTGTTGCTGGCGTACCACGATCGCAGCGATGGCGGTGCGTTTGCCGCGTTGTGCGAGATGGCGTTCGCGTCGCGGCAGGGCCTGGATATCACGCTGGATGCGTGGGGCGACGATGCGTTCCGCAGCCTGTTCAACGAAGAATTGGGCGCCGTGGTGCAGATCGCCAGCGAAGACCGTGCCGCGTTCGCCGATCTGGTCGAACGCCACGCATTGACCGAATGCGCGCAGCGCATTGCACGCCCCACCGGCACGCCGCGCATTCGCGTGAGCGGGCAGGGCCGCGTGTTGGCCGAGTGGCGCTGGGAAGAGTTGTTCGATGCATGGTGGTCGGTGACCCATGCCATGCAGAAGCTGCGCGACAACCCCGACAGCGCCGACGAAGAGCGCGCGCTGGCGCGTGATTTCAAGGCGCCGGGCCTGCGTCCGAAGCTGGTGTTCAACCCCTCCGACGATGTGGCGGCGCCGTTCGTGGCCACAGGTGCCCGGCCCACGGTGGCGATCTTGCGCGAGCAGGGCGTCAACGGGCAGATCGAAATGGCCTATAACTTCGAGCGTGCCGGTTTCCGTGCCTACGACGTGCACATGAGCGACCTGATCGAAGGCCGCGTGGATCTGAGCGAATTCGTCGGCTTCGCGGCCTGTGGCGGTTTCAGCTACGGCGACGTGCTGGGTGCCGGCCGCGGCTGGGCGACTTCGATCCTGGAGCGCTCGGCGCTGCGCGATGCGTTTGCCGCGTTCTTTGCCCGTAGCGATACGTTCGCGCTGGGCGTGTGCAATGGCTGTCAGATGCTCAGTCAGCTCAAGGACATCATTCCCGGCGCCGAGCATTGGCCGCGCTTCTTGCGCAACCGTAGCGAGCAGTTCGAAGCGCGCACTGCGCTCCTGGAAGTGGTGGAGTCGCCGTCGATCTTCCTGCGCGGCATGGCCGGCTCGCGGATTCCGGTGGCGGTGGCGCATGGCGAAGGCCGCGCGGAATTCGATACTGCCGTGGACCAGGCCGCTGCACGCGTGGCATTGCGTTACATCGATGGCAACGGCGCGGTGGCGTCGCAGTACCCGCTCAATCCGAACGGCTCGCCCGACGGCATCACCGGGCTGACCAGCAGCGACGGCCGCGTCACGATCCTGATGCCCCATCCCGAGCGCACGCCGCGCAGCGCAAATTTGAGCTGGTATCCGGCCGACTGGGGCGACGACTCGCCGTGGATGCGGATGTTCCGCAATGCGCGGGTGTGGTGCGGTTGATGGCGTGCGGCTGATCTGCAGCCGCTGATGCCTCACTCGACGGCCGTGTGCAGGGATGCACGCGGCCGTTGTCGTTTTGGCAGAGTGCGCTTTGCCTGTAGGTGCGGGGCGGTAGAAGCTTCTCCGCGTGTTGCGGTACTCGCGGATTCTCAAGCAAATTGACCACGATGGTTTTTAAAGCGCAACGGTGTTCGCAGGTGTCGCCATCGCCGGCTTGTTGCGCGTGGAGATGCAAGGCATGCAGCACTGCGTAGCTGATGTGGACTGCCTACGAGCGCGAGCCGGGGCAGTTCGACGTCCTCGGCAAAAACTGTCTTGGTGCCGATGCATCCATGCGTCACGGCATTAGCCAGACGAGGCACTTCATCACACTGCGTGCCGCCACCGAGGCCCCTCACAGTGGAGGGCCTCGCCATGGAAGCGGCCAGCCTGTTGGTGCGCCAATGATCCGAAGCTCGGCACCGCTGTCCCGCAGCATCGTCATTTCCTTGGCGCGAGACAGGGCGTGCTCCACGCGATAGATGGCGGTGTGTTACCCGTGCGACACGTTGGCACACAAACAGCCCGCCACCCATGCCTTATTTGCGCAATCAAGTCTGCAGGTGTCCCGTGAACGGGAATTTTTGTCTTTTCCTTTTCTGCCTATTCAGCCCTGAAATGTCTCTACGGACATGGCCTAGGTTGCTGTTTTACAAGGATTTATCAAAAAATCTAATAAAGGCAGCCAGAACTGTGATGAAAAATGCACTTCTCTTTGTTTAATGTCAAAAACTTGACGCCTGAAATGATGGTGGTTAACACTTTGCTCAGCTCTATGGTTGGGTGGCGTTCACTTTTCGACCAACCAAGGAGCAGGCGCAAGCCGTCCCGCCGCAAGGCCCATAGCGCGCATCACCGTGGTGAGTCGCAGGCTGTAAAGCCTTTCGCTGCGTGGTGTTCGCCAAAAATCAGTCCAACAACTCAGGAATCGTGCGCCGATGAATCAGATTTATCGCAAGGTCTGGAACAAATCGCTTGGTGTGTGGGCCGTCGCCTCGGAACTGTCTAGTGGTGACAGCCCCGGAGCCGTTGCGTCAGCCTCGTTCATCGATCGCCGTCATCGCCTGGCACTGACTGCCGCCATCGCTCTGGCGCTGGGTGGCGCCGGATTCGCCACGCCGCTTCCCGCCAATGCGCAATCGGTGGAAGTGGGCCGCGGCGCATCGGCACCGGCCAGCAAGGCCACCGCCATCGGCGCCAATAGCCATGCCAGCGCAACCGGCGCAGTGGCCACCGGCGCCGACAGCAGCGCCAGTGGCGTCAACAGCAGTGCGATTGGCCGCCCGACCAATGCGATCGGCGAAAACGCCCTAGCCATCGGCCACAACAGCTTCGTGCGCCAGAGCGGCGAAAACGGCGTGGCACCTGGTGCCAATGCCGGCGTGAGCGGCGCAAACTCGCGCACCTACGAAGACGACGTGGTGTCCATCGGTAGTGGCAACGGCCGCGGTGGCCCGGCCACGCGCCGCATCACCGATGTCACTGCCGGCGTCAATGCCACCGATGCGGTCAACGTGGCGCAGCTGCGCCACGTGGCCGATGTTGCTGAAAACACCGCGCAGTTCTTCAAGGCGAGCCCGGGCGAAGAGAGCGTAGGCGCCTATGTCGAAGGCGATAGCGCACTGGCTGCAGGCGAGGGCGCCAATGCCGTCGGCACGGCGACCACAGCGTTGGGAACCGGCGCCAATGCGGTGGCCGAGAACGCTACTGCGGTCGGCACCAATGCGCTGGCGTCCGGGCAGAACAGCGCAGCCTTCGGCCATAACGCGCAGGCCAATGGCCCGGCCAGCGTGGCCGTGGGCGGCGCTGCAGTGAATGAAGATGGCGAGCCGTTGATCACCAATGGCGGCGTGCCGGTCACCACCGGCGCTACCAGCGCCGGCGTCGGCGGAACCGCAGTTGGCGCCAGCGCCAAGGCCGATGGCTTTGCGGCATCGTCGTTCGGCGTGGGTGCGTATGCGGCCGGTGCGCAGGCCTCTGCTTTCGGTGCGGTCGCCAATGCGGCGGGCGATTACGCCACTGCGGTTGGCACGCAAACCCGCGCCAGCGGCACCAGCAGCACTGCCGTCGGCGGTCCGGTGGATCTGATTCCTGGTCTGGGCCTCTTCGTGCAGACCCAGGCCAGTGGCGAAGCCTCCACTGCACTTGGCGCCGGCGCGATTGCGTCGGGTACCTACGCCACCGCGGTCGGCACGCTGAGCGAAGCCTCCGGCACCGAAGCCACCGCGGTGGGCTACTTCGCGTATGCGCCGGGCGAAGGCGCAACCGCCGTGGGCCCGCAATCCTTGGCCAGTGGTGAACTGAGCACGGCGCTGGGGTATTTCAGCACCGCACGTGGCGCCAATTCGGTTGCGTTGGGCGCCAACTCGGTCGCCACGCGCGCCAATACCGTGTCGGTCGGCGCAGCCGGTAACGAGCGTCAGATCACCAATGTAGCGGCCGGTACGCAAGGTACCGACGCGGTGAATCTGAATCAGCTCAACGCCGTTGCCGAAACCGCGCAAACCACCGGCAAGTACTTCAAGGCCAGTGGCAGCGCCAAAAAAGATGTCGGTGCCTATGTCGAGGGCGAAAACGCATTGGCTGCAGGCGAGGGCGCCAAGGCCGTCGGTACCGGCACCACCGCGTTGGGTGCGGGCGCGCATGCCGTGGTCCGCAAAGCCACGGCAGTGGGCGTCGGCGCAGTGGCTGACGGCATCGGCGCGGCAGCGCTCGGTAACACCGCGCGGGCACTGGGCGACAACAGCAGCGCGGTCGGCAGCAACGCAGTGGCCAGCGATATCGGCGCCACGGCGAATGGTGCGGGCGCGCAGGCGCTTTCGGCCTACACCATCGCACTCGGCAGCAAAGCGGTCGCGTCCGACCTTCATGCCATTGCTGAGGGTTTCAACAGTACCGCCTCCAATGTCGGCAGTACCGCCTTAGGTGGCTTCAGCCAATCCAACGGTCGCTTGTCGTCGGCGCTGGGCTACAGCGCGGTGGCGTCGAGCGATTACAGCACCGCCGTCGGTTTGGCGGCGCAGGCCTCCGGTGCCAGCGCGGTCGCCATTGGCGAAATCAGCAAAGCCACCGGCGAAGAGAGCGTGGCCGTCGGCGGCAGCGCGTTCTCCGGCTGGATCCCGACACAAGCGTCCGGCAAGGGCGCAGCGGCCTTCGGTGCCGGTGCTTGGGCCACTGCGGACTACACCACCGCCATCGGCCGGGATTCCTATGCCGACGGCGTCAATGCCACTGCGGTGGGCCAGAGCGCAGCCGCGCTAGCCGACAACACGCTGGCCTTGGGTGGCGGTAGCCGCGCCAAGGCGGTGGGCGCCAGTCTGATCGGTGTGGATGCATCGGCCACCGGCATCAACAGCACCGGCGTCGGTCGTCAGGTCAACGTCATCGGCGAAAATGCGGTGTCGGTGGGCTACAACTCGTACGTGCGCCAGAGCGCAGTCAACGGCGTGGCACTGGGTGCCAATGCCGGTGCAACCGGTGCCGATTCGGTGGCATTGGGCTCGGGCTCGAGCACCTACGATGCCGATACGGTGTCGGTGGGCAGCGGCAACGGTCGCGGTGGCCCGGCCACGCGCCGTATCGTCAATGTGGGCGCCGGCGCGGTTGCCAGTGCCAGCACCGATGCGATCAACGGCGGCCAGTTGTTCGAGTCGTTGAGCAATGCAGCCAGCTTCCTCGGCGGCGGTGCGGCGATCGGTGCGCAGGGTGTGTTCGTGGCGCCGACCTATTTGATCCAGGGTGCAAGCTACAACAACGTCGGTGCGGCATTGACTGCGTTGGACAGCAAGGTCACCGAACTGGACGCACGCAGTGGTGGCACTCCCGCCAACACCGCAGCACGCACCGCGTCGCTGCGCACCGCAACAGTACCGGCAATGGCGGCGACTGCGGTCAGCGCTGTGTCCAGCAACGTCGCAAGCACTGCGATCGATGCAACGGCCGGTGTGCAGGGCACACCCACCGCCGCCGTGGTCGGCAGCATCACGCCGGCAGCCACCTCCACGGCGGTCGGTACGGCAGCAGTGGCCAACAACGTCACCGGCACGGCGATTGGTGGCAGCGCGTATGCGCATGGCGCCAACGACACCGCAATCGGCAGCAATGCACGCGTCAATGCCGACGGCAGCACGGCGGTAGGTGCCAATACGCAGATCGCGGCCGTGGCCACCAATGCCGTGGCCATGGGCGATGGCGCGCAAGTGACCGCCGCGTCCGGCACCGCGATCGGCCAGGGCGCACGTGCCACTGCACAAGGTGCTGTCGCACTGGGTCAGGGCTCGGTTGCCGATCGTGCCAATACGGTGTCGGTGGGAAGCGTCGGCGGCGAGCGTCAGGTAGCCAATGTGGCCGCCGGTACGCGTGCCACCGATGCGGTCAACAAGGGCCAGTTGGACAACGGCGTTGCCGCCGCCAATAGCTACACCGACAGCCGCTACAATGCGATGGCAGACAGCTTCGAAAGCTATCAGGGCGATATCGAAGATCGTCTGCGCCGTCAGAACCGGCGTCTGGACCGCCAGGGTGCGATGAGCTCGGCGATGTTGAACATGTCCGCCAGCGTGGCCGGTATCGCTTCGCCGAACCGCATCGGTGCCGGTGTCGGTTTCCAGAACGGCGAATCCGCATTGTCGGTGGGCTACCAGCGCGCCATCAGCCCGCGCGCCACGGTCACCGTGGGCGGCGCGCTCAGTAGTGGCGACAGCTCGATTGGCGTGGGTGCCGGTTTCGGCTGGTAAGCGTAATTGCATCAACGCGGCGGCGCCAGGTGCGCCGTCGCGATGTGTAAAGCCTGAGGGAGCGGGCAAGGACCGTGGCTGGGCCGGCCAACGGATTCGCATGGAGTGATGGCTGTACCAGGGGTGGCCGGCAAGGACGCAGCGCACGGCACCGCGGGACGCAGCGATTGCGCTGGCTGCTCCCAGCCTGATTCACGAAAAATACGAAGACGACTTCACCGTGATCGACAAGAATTTCCGTCTCAACCCGCTGACCGGCGCCATCCTGATGATGGCCTTTGGTGCGTCTGGCGCCCTCGCTGCCGCCCCCAAACTGCTGGTCAAGGAACCGACCCAGGCAGCCCCGGCCGGCGCAGCGTTCGGTAGCCGGTTGATCGTGCGTTACAAGGACAACACCGCTGCTGCAACCGATCGCAGCAGCAAGCTGATCGCCGTGCAGGCCGCGGTGGGCCGCGTTGGTGGCAGCACCAGTGCGCGTAGCAGCGCTGCCGTCGCCAAGGCGATTTACGTGCGTAAGCTGGGCATTGGCTCGGACCTGATCAAGCTGTCCAGCACGCTGACCGCCGCGCAGGTGGACAAGGTGGTGGTTGAGCTGAAGAACGACCCGTCCGTGGCCGACGTGCAGATCGACCGCATGCTGCGCCCGATTGACATCAGCAAGCGCGTTGCCGCCGCCGATGTGAGCCCGCACCTTGTTCCCAACGAACCGTTGTACGCGCAGCACCAGTGGCACCCGAGCAATCCCCACGGCGGCATCAATGCGCCGGGCGCGTGGGATCTGTCGCAGGGCGCCGGCGTGGTGGTGGCGGTGCTGGATACCGACATCCTGCCGGGCCATCCGGATTTCGCCGGCAACATCCTGCAGGGCTATGACTTCATCACCGACGCTGAAGTCTCGCGTCGTCCTACCGATGCGCGCGTGCCGGGCGCACTCGATTACGGCGACTGGCAGGAGGCCGACAACGTGTGCTAAATCGGGTCGACAGCGCAGGCAAGCACCTGCCACGGCACCCATGTCTCTAGCACCGTGGCCGAAGCGACCAATAACGGCTTGGGCATGGCTGGCGTGGCGCCGAAGGCGAGCATCCTGCCGGTGCGCGTGGTTGGCCGTTGCGGCGGTTACAGCTCCGACATCGCCGATGCGATCGTGTGGGCTTCCGGCGGCACCGTTGAAGGCGTGCCGGCCAACACCAACCCTCTGAAGTCATCAACATAAGCCTGGGCGGCGGCGGTCCCTGCGATTCGGCCACCCAGCTGGCGATCAATGGCGCCGTATCGCGTGGCACCACCGTGGTGGTCGCGGCCGGTAACGACGGCGACGACGCAGCCAACCACTCGCCGGCCAGCTGCAATAACACCATCACCGTTGGCGCCACGCGCATCACCGGCGGCGTCACCTATTACTCCAACTACGGCAGCAAGGTCGACCTGTCCGGCCCGGGCGGCGGTGGTAGCGTGGATGGCAATCCGGGCGGTTACATCTGGCAGGCCGGCTACACCGGTGCCACCCGCCGACCTCGGATCGCTATCCCTATATAGCTTTAGGCGGCACCTCGATGGCCTCCCCGCACGTGGCTGGCGTCGTGGCGTTGGTGCAGAGCGCGGCGATCGGTCTGGGCAAAGGCCCGCTGACCCCGGCTGCGGTCGAAGCGCTGCTCAAGAAGACCAGCCGTCGCTTCCCGGTGACCCCGCCGGCCAGCACCCCGATCGGTAGCGGCATCGTCGATGCCAAGGCCGCGTTGAAAGCGGTGTTGGAAGAGCCGTGCGACCCGGCCACCCAGAGCTGCGCACCGAGCGCTATCGAACTGACCAACAAGGCACCGGTGGCTGGACTGAGCGGCGCCGCCGGCAGCTCCACGCTGTACCGCTTCGACGCCAAGGCCGGTGCTTTGCTCAGCTTCATCACCTACGGCGGCACCGGCGATGTGTCGATGTACGTCAGCTTTGGGGCCGAGCCCAGCACGACCAGCTACGACGCCAAGTCGACCCGCCCGGGCAACAGCGAAACCGTGCGTTTCACTGCACCCAAGGCTGGCACATACTACATCAAGTTGGTCTGTGCGGCGAGCTACGCGAAGCTGACGCTCGTTGCACGACAGTAAGTAGCGAAATAGTGTGGCCGATGCCCCCTGCCAATCACCGGGGGCATTGCTTTTCAAGGCGATTCAGATGCGTGCGGTTGATCGTCCCGGCAAACTGCTACAGTCGGCGCCGGACCAGTGGAGACGAGTGTGAACGCGGTTGCCGTCGATCCTATCGAGCATCGAAATGCGGAAATGCGCATCGTCGATGCGCTGCTTGAACGCCGTCGTCTGAAAGACACCGATCTGCTGCGGGCGCGCCAATTGCAGACCGAATCCGGCATGGGCTTGCTCACCTTGCTCGGCCGCCTGGGTCTGGTGTCCGAACGCGATCATGCAGAAACGTGCGCCGAGGTGCTCGGCCTGCCGTTGGTGGATGTACGCCAGCTTGGCGACACCCCGCCGGAAATGCTGTCTGAAGTGCAGAGTCTGTCGCTGCGCTTTCTCAAACAATTTCATCTCTGCCCGGTTGGCGAACGCGCTGGCCGGCTGGAGCTGTGGATCGCCGATCCCTACGACGATTACGCCATCGATGCAGTGCGTCTTGCCACGGGCTGCACGCTGCTGTTGCAGGTTGGCTTGCGCTCGGAAATCGACGATCTGATCGAGCGCTGGTACGGCCAGGGCCGTAGTGCGATGGGCACCATCGTCGAAACCGCCGATGGCGATGCCAACAGCAGCGACGACATCGAAGCGCTGCGCGATCTGGCCTCCGAAGCCCCAGTGATCCGGCTGGTGAATCTGGTGATCCAGCACGCGGTGGAACTGCGTGCCTCCGACATCCATATCGAGCCGTTCGAAAGCCGGCTCAAGGTGCGTTACCGCGTCGACGGCGTGCTGGTGGAAGGCGAAAGCCCGCCGGCCAAGCTCACTGCCGCAGTGATCAGCCGCATCAAGATCATGGCCAAGCTCAATATCGCCGAACGCCGCCTGCCGCAGGACGGCCGCATCATGTTGCGCGTGCAGGGCAAGGAGCTGGATCTGCGCGTCAGCACCGTGCCCACCGCGCATGGCGAAAGCGTGGTGATGCGTCTGCTCGATCGCGAAACGGTGGTGTTCGACTTCTACAAGCTCGGCTTTACCGAAGCGTTTTTGCCGCAGTTCCGCAAGGTGCTGGAACAACCGCACGGCATCATGCTGGTCACCGGTCCCACCGGTTCGGGCAAGACTACCACGCTGTACACCGCGTTGAGCCAGCTCAACACCTCCGACGTAAAAATCATCACCGTCGAAGACCCGGTGGAATACCAGATCGAAGGCATCAACCAGATCCAGGCCAAGCCGCAGATCGGGCTGGATTTCGCCAACGCCCTACGCAGCATCGTGCGTCAGGATCCGGACATCATCATGATCGGCGAAATGCGCGATCTGGAAACCGCGCGCATCGCGATCCAGTCCGCGCTCACCGGCCATTTGGTGCTGTCCACGCTGCACACCAATAACGCAGCCGGCGGCATCACCCGTCTGCTCGACATGGGCGTGGAGGATTACCTGCTCACCTCCACCATTAACGGCATCCTGGCGCAACGGCTGGTGCGCAAACTCGATCTGGCCAATGCCGAACGCTACGCCGCATCGCCCGAAGAGATCGAACGCTTCAATCTGCGCCGTCTGCAGCCCGAGGGCGAGATTTTCCTGTATCGGCCGCGTCCCTCGGCCACCGCACCCACCGGTTATCTGGGCCGCACCACCATCGTCGAATTCCTGGTGATGAACGACGAATTGCGCCGCGCGGTGATGCGCCGCGCCGGCATGGGCGAGATCGAACAACTGGCCCGCCAGGCCGGCATGCGCACCATGTACGAGGATGGCTTGTCCAAGGCCTTGCGTGGCGAAACCACCATCGAAGAAGTCCTGCGCGTCACGGAGGATGCGTGATCGGTAAGCTGGCAGGAACGCGCTTTGCAGGCACCGGACCAACGACCCGCCAGCACATCAATCCGCCGGCTTCGCTGTGCGTGGACAGCGATGCGTGCGCGATGTCGGCAGTGCGCTGCGATGCGCTGTTGCCCATTCCCAAGTCCCGATTCCCGATTCCCGGCCCCACCGTCTGATGCCTCTCTACCGCTACAAAGCCCTGGACGCGCACGGCGAAATGCTCGACGGCCAGATGGAAGCGGCCAGCGACGCCGAGGTGGCGTTGCGTCTGCAGGAACAGGGCCATCTGCCGGTGGAAACGCGCCTGGCCACCGGCGAAAACGATTCGCCATCGCTGCGCATGTTGTTGCGCAAGAAGCCGTTCGATAACGCGGCACTGGTGCAATTTACCCAGCAACTGGCGACGTTGATCGGGGCCGGGCAGCCGCTGGATCGCGCGCTGTCGATTCTGATGGATCTGCCCGAAGACGAAAAAAGCCGGCGGGTGATCGGCGATGTGCGCGATACCGTGCGCGGCGGTGCGCCATTGTCGTCCGCACTCGAGCGCCAGCACGGGCTGTTTTCCAAGCTGTACATCAACATGGTGCGCGCGGGCGAAGCCGGCGGCAGCATGCAGGACACGCTGCAACGGCTGGCCGATTATCTGGAGCGCAGCCGTGCGCTCCGGGGCAAGGTGATCAACGCGTTGATCTACCCGGCGATCCTGCTCGCGGTGGTGGGCTGCGCGCTGCTGTTCCTGCTCGGTTATGTGGTGCCGCAATTTGCGCAGATGTACGAAAGCCTGGATGTGGCACTGCCGTGGTTTACCCAGGCGGTGTTGAGCGTTGGCCTGCTGGTGCGCGACTGGTGGCTGGTGCTGATCGTGGTGCCGGGCGTACTGGGGCTGTGGCTGGATCGCAAGCGTCGCAATGCCGCATTCCGTGCGTCGCTGGACGAATGGCTGCTGCGCCAGAAAGTGGTCGGCAGCCTCATCGCGCGGCTGGAAACCGCACGCCTGACACGCACGTTGGGCACCTTGCTGCGCAATGGCGTGCCGCTGCTGGCGGCGATCGGCATCGCGCGTAATGTGATGTCCAATCTGGCGTTGGTGGAGGATGTCGCTAACGCGGCCGACGACGTCAAGAACGGCCATGGCCTGTCGATGTCGCTGGCACGCGGCAAGCGCTTTCCGCGACTGGCGCTGCAGATGATTCAGGTGGGCGAAGAATCCGGCGCACTGGATACGATGCTGCTCAAGACCGCCGACACCTTCGAGCTGGAAACCGCGCAGGCCATCGACCGCGCACTGGCTGCGCTGGTGCCGTTCATCACGCTGGTGCTGGCCTCGGTGGTGGGGCTTGTCATCATTTCAGTACTCGTCCCGCTGTATGACCTCACCAATGCAATCGGCTGAGAGCGGAGGTCACTGCACCGGTGCAGCCATCAGGCGAACGCAGCCGGCGCTCGGAATCGGCCTGGACCGCTCGTACACTGCATCTCCTGCGCGCGCGCCGGGCCCAACGGCCAAGCGCGCGCGGCGCTGTGCCAGTCGTCTTGACCGGGCAGCGTATTCACCACAACGTTCCGGTGACCGCACGACACCCATGCGGGAACCATTGCAATGGTCGCCGTGTCATTTGTTGGCGGCGGCATCCTTCATCGACGTGCAAGGAAATCGTTCATGATCAAGCGTTCCATTACCCGCAGTCCGTCGCGCGCAGGCCAGGCCGGCATGAGCTTGCTGGAAATCATCATCGTCATCGTGCTGATCGGTGCGGTCCTCACGCTGGTCGGCAGTCGCGTGCTCGGCGGCGCCGATCGCGGCAAGGCCAATTTGGCCAAGTCGCAGATCCAGACCCTGGCCGGCAAGATCGAGAATTTTCAGCTCGATACCGGCAAGTTGCCGAGCAAGCTCGATGACCTGGTCACCCAGCCCGGCGACAGCAGCGGTTGGTTGGGGCCTTACGCCAAGCCGGCCGAACTCAACGACCCATGGGGCCACGCCATCGAATACCGCGTGCCCGGCGACGGTCAGCCGTTCGACCTGATGAGCCTGGGCAAGGACGGCAAGCCCGGTGGCAGCAGTTACGACGCAGACATCAAGTACCAATAAGCTCTCGTCATGCGCGTTGCGTGTCAGCCGTTGTTTCATCCGCATGGAGGGGGCGGCCCTGGTCGGGCACGCACGCGTGGCACCTCGTTGCTGGAGATGCTGCTGGTCATCGCGTTGATCGCAATGGCCGGCGTGCTCGCCGCTGCGGCACTGAACGGCGGCATCGACGGCATGCGCCTGCGCACCGCCGGCAAGGCGATCGCCTCGCAACTGCGCTATACGCGCACCCAGGCGATTGCCACCGGCACGCCGCAGCGGTTCTTGATCGACCCGCAGCAGCGTCGCTGGGAAGCACCCGGCGGCCATCATGGCGATCTGCCGCCGTCGCTGGAGATCCGGTTCACTGGCGCGCGCCAGGTGCAGTCGCGGCAGGATCAGGGCGCGATCCAGTTTTTCCCGGATGGCGCATCTACCGGCGGGCGCATCGATTTGCAGGTCAAGGACGCCAGATGGCGTGTCGACGTGGGCTGGATCACCGGCGAGGTGCGTTCGGGCCCCTTGCGGACGCCATCGCCATGAAGTGTCAGCGCGGTTACACCTTGATCGAAGTGATCGTCGCCTTTGCGTTGTTGGCCTTGGCATTGAGCCTGTTGCTGGGGTCGTTGTCCGGCGCCGCACGCCAGGTGCGCGCAGCCGATGAAAGCACGCGCGCCACGTTGCACGCGCAATCGCTGCTGGCGGTGCAAGGCATCGAAAAGCCGCTGGAGCCCGCGCAGCAACAAGGCACCTTCGAGAACGGCCACTTTCGCTGGTCGATGGATGTGCGCCCTTACGACGAACCGCGGCGCAACCTGCAGGCGCCGCTATCGCCCGGCGCGCATCGTCTGCTGCAACTGACCTTGGTCGTGCGTTGGGGCGAGCAGCCCAATCAGATGCTGCAATGGCGCACCTTGCGGCTGGTGGCCGCCAGCGCGCAGGGCAACCCGTCATGAGCCGTTCGCGCAGCGCGGGCTTCACCTTGATCGAAGTGTTGCTGGCCACGATGTTGTTGGTCGGTGGGCTGGCGTTGGCGTTTGCCACCTTGCGCTCGGCCAGTGCGGTGAGTCAGCGCGGCGAAGCGATCGCACAACGCAGCGAGCGGGTGCGTGCGGTGGAAGAATTCCTGCGGCAGCGCTTGGCTGCGGCATTGCCGATCGCCATGGGCATCGATACGCAAAGCCAGCAGCCGATCCTGTTCATCGGCGAGCCGCAGCGCCTGCGCTTTGCCGCAGACGTACCGGATTATCTTGGCCGCGGCGGGCCGTATCTGCACGACCTGTCGGTGGCCGGCGATGGCGATCAGCGCAACCTGCTGATTGCGTTGACCATGCTGCAATCCGGCAAGACGATCGAAGAGAGTAGCCCGCTGCCGCCGGAAAAACTTGCCGAAGGCGTGCAACAGGTGAATTTCCGTTATCGCGGTATGGATCCCCAAACCAGCCGGCTGAGCGCGTGGCTGCCGCAGTGGGAATGGCACGACCGCTTGCCGTTGATGGTGCGCATCGAGATCCGCAGTGACGATGCCGCATGGCCGCCGATGGTGGTGGCGTTGCCGCAATCCAGCAACCCGGGGGCCGGGCAATGAGCCGCGCGCGCGGTGCCGCGCTGGTGCTGGTGTTGTGGTTGATCGCGTTGCTCACCGCGATGATCGGTGCGTTCGCGCTCACTGCACGCGTGGAAGCACTGCAGGGCAGCATGCTGCGCAACGGCGCGCAGGCGCAGGAATACGCGCGCGCTGGCCTGGAATACGCATTGTTTCGCTTGCAAGACGCCGACACCCAGGCACGCTGGCGTCCAGACGGCCGGCGCTATCGCTGGCAAATGGACGATGCCAGCGTGGAGATTCGTATCACCGATGAAAGCGGCAAGGTGGATCTGAACATGGCCGAGCCCGGCTTGCTGGCCGGTCTGGTGCGCGCGGTCGGTGGCGACCAGTCCAGCGCCACCCGGATTGCCGGTGCCATTGTCGATTGGCGCGATACCGATTCATTGAGCCAGCCCGGCGGTGGCGCAGAAGATCGCGATTACGCCGATGCCGGTCTGCCGTATGGCGCAAAAGACAGCCCATTCGAAACGCTGGGCGAACTGCGCCTGGTGCTGGGCATCGATGGCGAGCTGTATCGCAAGCTGTTGCCCAACGTCACGCTGTACAGCGGTCGTTCGCGGCCTGAAGCGCGTTTTGCGCCGGCCCCGGTGCTCACCGCGATGGGGCTGGACGCGCAGCAACTGCTGGCCCAGCGTGACGCGCCGCTGGGTTTGCCGGGCAGCGACGCGACGATCGGTGGCTCGGGCACTTATAGTATCGAGAGCCGGGCGCGACTGAGTCAGGGACGCGAGGCTGTGTTGCGGGCGTTGGTGTCGACCGGCGCGTCCGCATTACCAGGGTCGGCCTATACCGTGTTGCGTTGGGAAGAGGGAGCAGCAGTGCAATGACCGCATGGCGGGATACCTTGGGTCGTATCGGCGTACGCGCCATGCCGGGAGCCGGAGGGTTCTGGCGTTGGTGGCAACAATCGCTGCTGGCCTGGCTGCCGCAGCGGTGGCAATGGCAATTGGGTTTGTCGCAGGCACGCCTGTTGTTGCAACAGGACGGCGACGCGCTGCAGTTGCTGCGCCAGCGCGACCATAGCTGCGACAGCGTCGCCAGTCTGCCGTGGCCGGTCCATCCGCAGGAAGTGAATAGCTTGCTGCCGACTGCGCTGGAAAGCCTGCCGCGGCATTGGCTGTTGCCGGCCGCGCACGCGCTGCGCCGGCCATTGCGCCTGCCTGCCGCGGCCGCGGCGCGGTTGCAGGATGTGGCGCGTTTCGAGATCGATCGGCAAACCCCGTTCACCGCCGACCAGGTGTATTTCGATGCGCGCGTGCTTGACGTGCGCGAAGACGGCCAGTTCGATGCCGAACTGGTGGTGGTGCCGCGGCGCATGATCGATGGCCCGGCCGGTGTGCCGGACGCATGGAACAGCGCGCTGTCGGGCATCGATGTCACCGATGCGAAAGGCCTGCCACTTGGTGTGAACCTGCTGCCGCCGGCACGCCGCCTGCGCCGCAGCGACCCGATGCAGCGCTGGAATCTGCTGCTTGCCGCTTCAGCGCTGGTCTTGCTGGCGGTGGCCGGCTGGCTGCTGCTCGACAATCGCCGCCAGGCCGCCGACGATCTGCGCGCCAAGGTGCAGGCCAACGCCGCGCGCGCGCGCCAGGTCGCTGCCGAACGCCAGCAATTGATGGATCTGGTTGAAGGCGCGCGGTTCTTCCAGCAACAACGCGCGACCCGCCCGACCTCGGTGGAGATCTGGGACGAACTGAGCCGGCGTTTGCCCGGTGGCACCTATCTGGAAAAATTTTCAGTCGAAGGCGGGCAATTGCAGTTGATCGGATTGAGCAATGAAGCTTCTTCGCTGGTGCGTCGTCTGGAAGGCTCGCCGCTGTGGCGCACGCCATCGCTGACCGGCGTGCTGCAGAGCGATGCCGGCCGTAACGTCGACCGCTTCACCATCACCGCCGAACTTGCCGGCCCCGATGCGAAGGAGGCGGCCGATGCCACGCAGCGTTAAGCGCGATCGCTGGATCGCTTTGGGCCTGCTGTTGCTGGTGCTCGGCGTGGCCTACCTGGTGCTGGTGCACCCGTGGTTCACGCAACCGATGATTGCGGTGCAGGACGACCTGCAAGCGCTACGCGAGCGCGAACTGCGCGTGCGTGTGCAGCTGCAGCAGGCAACGGAAGTCAGCAAGCGGCTGCGGCAGGCGCGTCAGACGCTGGAAAGCCGCCCAGGCTTTTTGCCGGAAACCTCGGCCGAACTCGCCTCCGCTGGGCTGGTGCAGCGCCTCGAGCGCGCGGTTGTGGAAGCCAGCCCCGGTAACCGCAGTTGCGCCATCAGCAACCGTTCGCCGCTGCAGCCCGAGAGCAAGAACCGCTTCACCCGCGTGGCGGTGCAAGTGCGTTTGCGCTGCGGCACGCCAGAACTGGCTTCGGTGCTGTACAGCCTGGAAAACGGCACGCCGCGGTTGTTCGTGGACAACCTCAACGTGATGGCGCAGCGCTACCAGCTCTCGCCGAACGAAAGCGGCAATGGTCTGGATATTGCCTTCGAACTGGCCGGTTATCTGCGCCCGGGCGCCAGCGCCGCACCGCTGAATAACGAAACCGCACCTGCCGCTCCCAACGCCGCGGAGGCCAGCAATGCGCCTTGACATGATCGGCCTGCGCACCTGGTTGCTGGCCACCGTGGTCGGGTGGGCGATGCTGGTGTGCGCGCTGGCCGTTGCCGGCCTGGGCAAGCGCGTCGAGCTGCTGCCCGACGACCCGGCCTTGGTGCAGCGCCTGCCCACGTTACCGGCACCGGCACCGGAGCGCCTGGGCGCGTTCGAAAAATATTCGGAAATCGCCGCGCATCCGGCGTTCGCCGAAGACCGCCTGCCGCATCCGTTCTTCCTGTCCGGCAACGACGGCAGCGGCGCTGCTTCGACAGTGCGCCTGACCGGCGTGCTGCTGACCGATACCTTCAAGATGGCGACGTTGAGCCTGGACCCACAGGATTCGGTGCGCGTGCAACTGGGCGGTGATGCGGTCAAAGGCTGGCGCCTGCTCGCCTTGCAGCCGCGTAGCGCCACCATCGAAGGCCCCAGCGGCACGCAAACGCTGGAATTGCACGTGTTCAACGGCCAGGGCGGGCAGCCGCCCACTGCCAATGCCGCCGCACGTGGTGCCGGTACTGCGACTGCGCCGGTGCCGTCTCCCGACGCTGCGGCAGTTGCCGTGCCGCCGCCGCAACAGCAACAACCGCAACCGCAACCGCAACCGCAATCCGTGCCGCCGGTGCAACAGCCCGGCTGGCAGGCACTGCCAACCGTGCAGCCGCAGCGTAGCGATGGCGCGCAGGAAGCTCCACGCCCCTCCGACGATCAGATGCGTGCCATCCGCGAACGCATCGAAGCCCGACGCCGCCAGCTGCAACAGCAGCGCCAGAGCGGCTCTCCCCCCGGTCAGACCCAATGAGTGAACGCATGACGCCGCGCCTGTTTCCCGTATCCCTGCTGATTGGCCTGCTGGCCGGTTGCGCCACCACTCCGCCGCCGGACGTGCGCCGCGACGCGCGCTTGGATCCGAACGTCGGCGCTGCCGGCGCCACTCAAACCACCGCCGAGCAGAGTGCCGACGGTAAGGCCAGCGCCAAGCCCAGCCCGGTGATCCGGCGCGGCAGCGGCACCATGATCAACCAGAGCGCCGCGTCCGCGCCGGCGCCCACGCTGGGCATGGCCAGCAGCGGCAGCGCTACCTTCAATTTCGAAGGCGAATCGGTGCAGGCCGTGGTCAAGGCCATCCTGGGCGACATGCTTGGTCAGAACTACGTCATCGCGCCCGGCGTGCAGGGCACCGTGACCCTGGCCACGCCCAATCCGGTCTCGCCCGCGCAGGCGCTGAACCTGCTGGAGATGGTGCTGGGCTGGAACAATGCCCGCATGGTGTTCAGCGGTGGCCGCTACAACATCGTGCCGGCCGACCAGGCATTGGCCGGCACCGTCGCGCCCAGCACCGCCTCGCCCTCGGCCGCGCGCGGTTTCGAGGTACGCGTGGTGCCGCTGAAGTACATCTCGGCCAGCGAAATGAAGAAGGTGCTCGAGCCCTATGCGCGCCCGAATGCCATCGTCGGTACCGACCCGGCGCGCAACGTGATCACCCTGGGCGGTACCCGCGCCGAGCTGGAAAACTACCTGCGCACCGTGCAGATCTTCGACGTGGACTGGTTGTCGGGCATGTCGGTGGGCGTGTTCCCGATCCAGTCCGGCAAGGCCGAAAAGGTCAGCGCCGATCTGGAGAAGGTATTCGGCGAGCAGAGCAAGACCCCCAGCGCCGGCATGTTCCGCTTCATGCCGCTGGAAAACGCCAATGCCTTGCTGGTGATTACTCCGCAGCCGCGCTACCTGGACCAGATCCAGCAGTGGCTGGACCGTATCGACAGTGCCGGCGGCGGGGTACGGCTGTTTTCGTACGAGTTGAAGTACATCAAGGCCAAGGACCTGGCGGATCGTCTGTCGGAAGTGTTCGGCGGCCACAGCAGCGGCGGCGATTCCAATGCATCGCTGGTGCCAGGGTCGGAAACCAGCGTGCTTGGCGGCGCGCTCGGCAATCGCGACAGCAGCATGGGTGGCAGCTCCGGCATGACCGGCGGCAGCATCGGCGACAGCGGCGATGGCAGCTCGTCGGGCAGCAGCTTCGGCAGCAGTGGAGGTGGCAGCAGCAGTGGTGGTCTGGGTAACGGCAGCCTGCAGCTGTCGCCGCGCAGCAATGGCAACGGCGCGGTGACGCTGGATGTGGCCGGCGACAAGGTGGGTGTATCGGCGGTGGCCGAGACCAATACCTTGCTGGTGCGCTCCACGCCGCAGGCCTGGAGCTCGATCCGCGATGTCATCGAAAAGCTCGACGTGATGCCGATGCAGGTGCATATCGAAGCGCAGGTGGCCGAGGTGAATTTGACTGGCAAGCTGCAGTATGGTGTGAATTGGTACTTCGAGAACTCGGTGAATGCTGCAGCGGATTCGGCCGCCAATAGCACCGGCATTGGCGCTGGTGCCGGCTTGGCAAGCGCAGCAGGGAGAAACATTTGGGGAGATATCGCTGGGAAAATCACCGGTGAAAAAGGCGCTCAGTGGACGTTCTTGGGCAAGAATGCGGCCTCGATCATCCATGCACTTGATGAGGTGACTAATGTGCGTCTTCTGCAAACGCCTTCTGTTTTTGTACGCAACAACGCCGAGGCAACGCTGAATGTTGGCTCACGTATTGCGATCAATTCGACGTCTATCAATACCGGTCTCGGAAGCGACAGCAGCTTTTCCTCGGTGCAGTACATCGACACTGGCGTAATCCTGAAAGTGCGTCCGCGTGTGACCAAGGACGGCATGGTGTTCTTGGATATCGTGCAGGAAGTCAGTAGTCCTGGTGATCGTCCCGCTGCCTGTACTTCGGCTACTGCGACGGTCAATGCCGCCGCTTGTAACGTTGATATCAATACGCGCCGTGTAAAGACGGAAGCTGCCGTGCAGAGCGGCGATACGATCATGTTGGCCGGTCTGATCGACGATACGACCAGTGATGGCAGTAACGGAATTCCCTTCCTGAGCAAGCTACCGGTTGTTGGCGCGCTGTTTGGATCCAAGAGCCGTAACAGCGCCCGCCGCGAAGTCATCGTGCTGATCACTCCCTCGATCGTGCGCAACCCGCAGGAAGCGCGCAATCTCACCGACGAATATGGTCAGAAATTCAAGGCCATGGAGCCGCTGAAGCCCAGCCAGAAACCGCAATGAGTGCAGCGCTGCCGGTCGTGTTGGTGCCGGTCGGCACCGACGAGGAGGCGTTGGATGCATGTCTGGGGGCGTTGGATGCCGCCACACCCGCAGGCACGCGGGTATGGCTGGCCGACGATGCGCAAGCTGGCCCGCGTGGGCGCGCAGTAATCGAGCATTGGCTGGTGCGCACGCAATTGCAGGCGCATCACACCCGTCGCCAGCGCATGCTGGGCGAGGTCGCGCATCTGGACGAAATGCTCATCGCTTGCGGCGATGCCGACGTGGTGGTGCTCGGAGTGGATGCCCGCCCGTTGCCTGGGTGGTTGCAGCAACTGACCGCATGTTTCGCACGCGACGCCGCGATTGCCACCGCCACGCCTTGGAGCAATGTGGGCGAAGCCTGCAGCTGGCCGCGGCTGGGCGAACTCAACCCCATGCCGGATGCAACGGAGCGGCTTGCCGCTGCCTGTGCCGCAATGCCGCCGCTGCATCCGGAACTTCCATCGGCGATCGGGCACGCGGTGCTGTTGCGTGGCGCTGCACGGCGCAAGGCCGGCGGCCTGGATGCCAGCAGCTATGGTTCGTGGTACGCCGCGCTGGTGGATTTGAGTCTGCGCATGGGCGGGCTGGGCTGGCGCAATGTGTTGTGCGGTACCGCTTTCGTCGCCTCGCCACACGAGGGCCGCCCGGCCGATGGCGACATGGATGCCTTGGCTACCCGCTGGCCGGCCTGGCATGCCCGTTTGGCCAACTTCCTGATGCACGACCCGCTGCGTGCGCAGCGCGATCAGCTGACCCACTTACTGGCCGACCTGCCGCCACCGGATCCGCAACGCGCGTTGTTCGACGCGTAGAGCAGCTGACAACGCAATTTCGCGCACAGCCAGATGTTTGCGCCCGGTGCGTTGTGCGGCGTACACCACTCGTCCACTGCGGTTTCCCGTGCGCCGGCTACGGCCACCTGACGGCTGCCCGCCACGTCTTGTTGTTAGCGGCTCTTGGTCGTCTCGCGACCGTGCTTCGCAGGGTCCTCGGATCGACACAGTGATGCACTTGATCAAGCGACCGAAACACCACCGCACAGTCGGCATCCGTGTGCAGCCGCTGCCAGCCACTGCAGGTGCCACCTGTGCGCTCTGCTCCGAGCACACCACCCGCATCCATCGCGACAGTTGCAATGAGTCTGTAATGAGGCGCCGCACCCGCAACCAAGATGACGGCGAGGCATGCTCTTAATCGATTCCCGATTCCCGATTCCCGATTCCCGATTCCCGTCGCTACAGCGCCGACCGCGTCGGTGCCTCTGTCCGCACCACCACATCCACTGCGTCATGACGCCAGGATTCGATATCCAGTTCCACCGCGCGGCCATCTTCGGCAAAGCTGATCCGCTGCAGACGGAAGCACGGCGTGCCGGGAGCGGACTGCAGCAGCATCGCCTGTGCTGCGTCCAAACCGGCCGGGTGCATCGACAGTTGCGCGCGGCTGAGAAACAGGCCGAGTTGCTGGTTGAACACCGTCGACAGCGACCCGGCCAGATCGTGTTCGAGCAGGCCCGGCGCCCAGGCCGCGAGCACCACATTGGTTTCCAGCAGCACGGCGCGACGATCGATCCAACGCCGACGTTGCAGCACGAAAACCTCGTCGTACGGGCTATCCAATCGCAATGCCGCAGCGTAGGCAGCGCCCGCGACCTGTCTGGTAGCGCTCAATAATTCGGTGCGCGGCTTGCGCCCTTGCGCGGCCACGTACTGCATGAAACCGGCGATGCTGGTGGGGTCGTAGCGCACGCGCGACGCGCTGACGAACCAGCCGCGACGATTCTCGCGGTAGATGCGGCCTTCGGCTTCAAGTTGTTGCAAGGCTTCGCGCAGCGTGATGCGGGTGCAGCCGAACCGCTCGGCCAATGCGCGTTCCACCGGCAAGCGTTGATCCTGACCCCATTCGCCTGCTGCAATCTGTGCGGAGATCGCTTCGGTGATGGTGTGCTGGCGCGACACGCTCATGCGGCGAACCGTTGATGGAAGGCGCGGGATCTAGGCAATGCCATGAGGTGGAAGGCGTGCATGTTGCGATGGTAAAGAAGAACGCGTGCACAAAACGCGCCTGGCTCAGCGTGCGCTAGCCAGGTTCGGGTTCTGTTGGGTTTTCCAGCTGCGCCAGCCGTACACCGCAAGCGCCACGAAGCCGGCGTAGAGCGCGGCAGTAGGGTGCAGCCCCTTGCTGATGAAGACGCCGACATAAACGCAGTCGAGTACGATCCACAACACCCAGTTGGCGATACGCTTGCGTGCTGCCCACAGGCTGGCCACCAGGCTGAAACTGGCAAGCGCCGCATCCAGCCACGGCAGCGCCGCATCGGTGCGGTAATGCATGTAGGCGCCGAGTGACGCAGCGAACGCGGCGCCGATGCACAGCGAGAGCCAGCATTCCATCACCGGCATCGGCAGCGGGCGGATGCGCGTGTCTGCAGGGCTTCCGCGTTGCCAGTGCCACCATCCGTAGAGCTGGGTCAGCACATAGACCCCTTGCAGCAGCATGTCCGAGTACAGCTTCCACTGATAGAACAGCCACGCGTACAACGCCACCGCCACGATGCCCACCGGCCAGCACCAGCGAATGCGCCGCGCGGTCAGCCACACGCCCAGCAGGTTGATCGCGACGGCGATGGATTCGAGCAGCGACATACGGGATCTGGTGCGGTGTGGATTATGGTGGAGATGCGTAAGACAACTTAGGGCGGCTAACAAAACCACTGCGCAGTCGCCATGCAGGGGCGTCCAGTGCGCGGTGTGGCGTACATCTCGCAAAAACTCCGGTTCCGCAGCGCCGTTCATACCCGCCTGACGAATGCTTGCTAGGTCCTGGTAGCCGCCCTTCGAACCCGGATGCTGCGTGCAGCAAACGCACGGCGCGCAACATGCCAGCAAGGCAGGTGACAAGCCGCTGATCACAGCATCTTGCGGATGCGTCGGCGGCCGACGCTGCCAAGCAGCGCATCACTTGCGCGTTCTTCCCGCGCAGGCACGGGAAGGCATGTAGCGAGTGCATGCCATGGCGATCTAGAAATCCACCTGCACGGTCAGCCGCGCAGTGCGCGGCGCACCGGGGAACAGATACGCATCGCCCTGATATTCGCCGGAATCGCGCCAATAGCGCTTATCGAACACGTTGTCCACGTTCAAACGCCAGGTGGTCGCCAGCCCGCCCAGCGCCGTGGCGTAGCGCGCACCCAGATTGGCCACGGCGTAGGCCGGCACGCTGGCGTTGCCGAGGCGGTCGGCGAACTTGCGCCCGCTGTATTGCACGCCGGCCAGCAGCGCCAGTCCATCGACGCCGGGCACGCTGTAATCGGCCTGCACGCTGGCGCGCAGCTTGGGCACGTTGATCGCCTGATGGCCCTCATACTCGGCAATGTCGGTGTCTTCTGCACGCGCGCGGATTGCTGCGATGCTGGCGAACAGACGCAGCTGCCGGGTCGCTGCACCGTCGGCAGACAGCTCCAGGCCGCGGTTGTGCAGGCGGCCCTGCTGCACATAGAGCAGACCGCCATCGGCCTGCGGTTGGGTGAACTGATAGGCCTGACGGATGTCGAACAATGCCGCGCCCAGGCGCAGGCTCTGCAGGTCGATCTTTGCGCCGGTTTCCAGCTGATATGCATTGGTGGGCGGCAGGATCTCGTCGGCGTTATCGGCAAACCACGGCGCCGTGCCGCCGGCCGCCAGGCTCTTGGCGTAGCTGGCATACAGCGACACGTTCTGCTGCGGCTTGAACAGCAGCGCCGCCTGCGGCAGCACCGTGTCTTTGCGCATGCGTCGTTCCAGCAGGCCGTCGCGATCGAAGCTGCGTTCGTCCAGTTGCACGTAGCGCCCGCCAAGCGACAGTTCCCATTGCGCACCCAGGCCGATGCGGTCGGCCAACACGAGCGCGCGCTGGCGGCTATCCAGTCGGCGCTGCTTTGGGGCCAGCGGCACATCGGTCTGCGCAAACACCTCCGGGTCGCGGTCGATGCTGCCGCTGCCGACGAATGCGTTGACTGAGCCAAAACGGTCGATGGTGCGGCGCAACCATTCGCCGCCGACGCTCAGGCGATGTTCCAGCGCGCCGGTAGCGACACGGCCTTCCAGCGTGGCACGCAGTTGATTGTGCACGCGGGTGTCGTCGGGGCTGCGGTAATCGTAGACGTCGTACTCGCCCTGCGCGCTGAAGAAGTTCGGCGTGGCGAAGTCGGCGCAGCTTGCCGCGCCATAACAGCCCCAGGCGAACGCAGAGAAGTCGTTGATCGTCGAGCGGCTGCGCGATGCGTCGGCAGTGGCGCGCCAGTCGTCGTTGAACTGGTAGGCGTACCGGAACTGCGCGTTGAGCGAATCCATTTCCACCGGACGTGCCCACGGCTGGTAGCCGAGCAGGCGATGCACATCGATATCACGCGGCACCTGCGTGCCACCCAGCAGTTGATAGCCCGGCACCGAGCGCTGTTGCCGATGCTGATATTCCACGTCCAGCTGCAACAGCGCTTGCGGGGTGATCTTCCAGTCGCCGGCCAGCGACAGGAAATTGCGGTAGCCGTCGGCATGATCGACATCGCTGTCGATGTCTTCGCGTGCGGCGTTGATGCGCACGCCCAGCGTGCGTTCGGCACCGAACCAGTCGCCCAGATCGGCGGCGAGATAGCGTGAGCCTTGTTCGTCGGTGCCCAGGGTCACGCTGCGCACGTGCTCGGGCCGCTTGGTGCGGTAGTCGATCAGCCCGGCCGGTTCGTTGACGCCCGACTGCAACCCGGCCAGACCCTTGAGGAGTTGCACCTGCTGTTTGTTTTCCAACGCGATCGATTGTTCGCCCACCGCGCTCATGCCGTTGATACGGTAGCTGTTGGCGGCATTGAGCGAATAGCCGCGCACCACGAAGTTTTCGTAATAGCCAATGGGCGCATACGCATCGCCAGCGGAAGCATCGGCACGCAGGACTTCACTGAGCACGCGTGCCTGACGATCGAGCAATTGCTGACGATCGATGAGCGCGATCGACGCGGGTGCGTCCAGCAGCCGGGTTGCGCCGAATCCGCTCAATGCCGTGCTGGTCTCGACGCGCTCGCCACGCACGTTGACCGCATCCAGTTCGACGGCATTGGCGTCGGGTTGCTGCTGCGCCAGTGCAGGGGTGCAGCACAACGCCAATACCAGCGCGAGCGGGCAGCGGGAGAGCAGGGGGAAGGTCGCAGACATTGACAACGCTCGACAGGAAAGAGAAATGAGGGCGCTCACGGCAGCCGGCGCGCACGCGCGTGCAGATGCTCAAGCAGGTGCTGGCCATCGGCGCTGGTAAACCAGTCCGCATGGCCGAGCAAATAGCGGTGATAGGCGATGTCGGCGTTGGTGGGCGAACGTGTGATGCCGGCGAAATATTCGATTTCGCTCAAGGCGAAGTCGGCATGCACGATCGGCAGCAGTGCGGCCAGGCGGCGCAACTGGTTGGCATCCAGTGGACGATGCTGCGCATAGCCATCCAGTAGCGCGTCGAGCTGTGCCAGTTCGGCCTGCGCGCGTGCGCCGGTGTCCAGGCGCAGCCAGGGGATGAGGTTGCGCTCGATGGCGGTCGCCAGATCGAACAGTGCGCTGCTGCAATCGCTCAACCCGAAATCGAAGATGGCGCTGACGCGGGTGTGCCCGTCGTCGGTGTCCCACAGCAGGTTGGACGCGTGCCAATCGCCATGCGTCCACAGCGGCGGTAGCGCGCCCGGCGCAGACAGCAGCGGCCACGCGCGCGCATGCCAGGGCAGCAGATGGGTGGCGAGATCGTGTTGCCAGGGGCGGTATTGCAAGGCGGCTGCCAGGTGCGGCCGCGTTGGCAATGCATCGTGCAACGCCTGCAGCGGGTCCGCCTGCGCAAACAGCCGCAGGTTGGCGACCAGCACGCTGGTGGAGCGCACCGGCGCATCGAAGCCCTGGGCGGCGCTGTGCAGTTGCGCCAACGCAGCGCCGGCCGCCCGCGCATGTGCCACGTCGGTGAACGGTGTCCACGACAATGCATCGCGGTAGAGGTCGCGCCCGGCGCCGACGCGCTGCACTTCGTACACCCACTCGTCGTACGTCAGTGCGGTGCAGCCCTGGGCGTCGTGCAGCACCTCCGCCACTGGCGCGCCGGCCCAGCGCAGATGGGCAATAAAGTTGTGTTCCTCGCGCAGCGCGGCGACGCTGCGCACGCTGCGATGGTGGCGTTTGACGATGACCGGGCCGCTTTCAGCGTCCACGCAAGCTGCTGCCGAGAACGGGCGCGCGCTCTGCCATCGCACCGCAATGAGCCGGCCTGCGGCTGCACACCCATGCAGCACGCGATGGATTTCATCGGTGGTGAGCACCGGCCAGTCCGGCAGCGCCAGTTCCAGGCTCATGCCATGCACCTGATGCGGCACGTTCATGGCCTGATTCCTGACAGACCCACGGATCGCTCTGCCCCGGTGAGTGGTATAGACCAATGGAAAGGGGGCGAAGCGGCGGACCCGGCACTCGCGCCGGCAATGACAAGAACGGCGCTGCCAGGCCGTCGTCGCATCGCATCCGCCATCAGGCAGCGGCGATGCAGGGAATGAAAAGGCAGCGCGAAACCGAAAGATCGCTAGCCGTCATCTCAACAATCAGGTGTGGGAGTGCACCAAAAGCGATTGGCAAAACAACTGGCGATCAGATGGGTGTGGGCGGTGTGCTCTGAAGCGGATGTACGCGCGTTACATGCATCGAGTGCCGCCCGCGCCCGCCTGGTGGCTGCGCAGTCGTTTTGCAGGTCGCTCAAAATGTCGTAAACGGAGACCGCACGGCGGCTCCCGACGCGCAGTATGCGCTTTGCCAGCATGGGTCGCCATGCCGCCAAGCGCATACGGCGCGAGTGACTGCCTGCAAGCAGGAGCGTGGCGCAATGTCCAGCCCGCCCGGGAATATCAACGCAATGCAGCCGCGACAACGCCTGATGCGTAGCTTGCAGCTGCGAACTTGAGATGGCGCTGCGCCGCTCCGGCACCGGATAATGGGCGGATGACTGCCGTCCAGATCGCCGCCGTCGTTGTCACCTATCAGAGCAGCAGCACCATCGATGCCTGCCTGTCGCGATTGCGCGCGGCCGAGGGCATCAGCGAGATCCGGGTGGTCGACAACGCTTCCAGCGACGACACCCTGGAAGTCGTGCAGCGTCATGCCCTGGCCGATGCGCGGCTGCATTTCATCGCCAACCCCGATAACCCCGGTTTCGCCACTGCGTGCAATCAGGGCGCGCGCGACTCGCAGGCGCCCTGGCTGGTCTTTATCAACCCCGACTTGATGGTCGCGCGCGACACCTTGCTGCAGCTATGCGACCGCGCAGCGGGGCATCCGGCGGTACTGCTGGGAGTGGAGCAGGTGGATGAGCAAGGGCGTCCGGATATGGCTGTGCGCCGCCGCGACCCGGATTTTGCGGCGATGCTGCGCGCGCCGCGTGCTGCCGCCAATCTGACGGTGCCGGCCGACCCGTCGCGGGCCCTGCAGCCGGTAGACGCCATCTCCGGCGCGTTGATGCTCATGCAGCGCAGCCTGTTCGACCGGCTGGACGGCTGGGACGGCAGTTATCGCCTGCATGCCGAAGACCTCGACCTGTGCCGGCGTGCCCGCCAGGCCGGTGCCCTGGTTGCGGTGGCCAACGATCTGCAGGTAGTGCATGTGCGCGGCGTCTCCAGCCGCGCGCGGCCATTTTTCGTGGAGTGGCACAAACATCGTGGATTGTGGCGCTATTTCCGCAAGTTCGAAGCTCGCCACCGCGGCTTGATGACGCAGCTCGGCGTCTGGCTTGCGATCTGGACCCATGCGGCTGCGCAGGTGCCGCGTTTGTTGCAGAAGAAGTGACTTTCTGTGCGTTACTCATAAGTCAGTAAATTAGGGAGCAAATGCCGGTGTCTGCTGTCCAACCATCCATGAAGAAGAGAGACGGACGTTTGGTATCGCGGGCAGTGCTGGAAGAAATGCGCCTGATGGCGTTGCAACGGATGGGCGAAGGCGAATCGCCGGCCGAAGTGGCCTCGTCGTTCGGGC